>NZ_SCND01000174.1:0-12124 GCF_005503585.1 Pseudomonas sp. 2VD | reverse complement strand
CTCATTCTCCAATCCCCCGTACCGCCCTGGTCACCGGCGGCTCGTCGGGCATCGGCCTGGCCATCGCCCGGCGCCTTCGGCAACAGGGTTATCGGATCGCCCTGGTGGCCCGTGATTCCCAGCGCCTGCAACGCGCTGCCGCCGAGTTGGGCGGTGTGCCCTGGATGGCCGCCGATCTTTCCCGCCGCGAAGCTGTCGAGGCGGTGGCCGCCTGGGTTGGCGACACCTTCCAGGGGCTCGACGTGCTGGTGAACAACGCCGGGTTCACCCGAAAGATCGCCGCCACCACTCCGCTGGCTGAGGCCGAGCGGGAATGGGATGCGCTGCTGGACGGCAACCTGAAAAGCGCGTTCCTCATGTCGCTGGCGGTGTTGCCGCATTTCGCGAAAGAGGGCGGGCGGATCATCCATATCGGATCGATCGCCGCGCAGACCGGTAGCGGCAGTCCCGGTGCGCTGGGCTATGCGGCGGCCAAGGCCGGCCTGCATGGCTTCGGCGTGGCCCTGGCGCGGGAACTCGGTTCGCGCGGGATCACGGTGAACAGCGTGGCGCCGGGTTACATCGCTGACACCCGGTTCTTTCCCGGCGGCCTCGATCCGCAACGGGTCGCCGCCATCGTCGGCGAGACCCCGCTGGGCAGGACCGGCCGGGTCGAGGACATCGCCGCGGCGGTGGCCTGGCTGGCCTCGCCCGAGGCGGGGTTCGTCACCGGAACGGTGGTGTCGGTGAACGGTGGCTGGCGGGTCGGCAATTGAAGCGGAAGCGGGCGGGGGTACTCAGTCCGGCTACCCGAGAGCGCAGGTGAATAGCCGTGGGGCGCCTGTCCCGCGCTGGTGCGAGGCATTGGCAATCCTGAAATGAAAAGAGGGAGCCCTGGCTCCCTCTTCGCGCGTTCGCCGTTCCGTCAGGAAAGGAAGCCGCCGTCGACGTTCAGCGCCACGCCGGTGGTGTAGCTGGACGCTTCGCTAGCCAAGTAAAGCACGGCGCCTGCCATTTCGCTCGGCTCGGCCACGCGCTTGAGCGGGATGCGCTGCAGGGCGAGGTTGCGGATCGCGTCGTTCTTCACCAGCGCCGAAGCGAACTTGGTGTCGGTCAACCCTGGCAGGAGGGCGTTGCAGCGGATGCCGAACTGCGCGCATTCCTTGGCGAAGACCTTGGTCATGCTGATCACGGCGGCCTTGGTCACCGAGTAGATGCCCTGGAACTCGCCGGGCGATACGCCGTTGATCGAGGCCACGTTGATGATGCTGCCGCCGCCGTGTTCCTTCATCAGCTTGCCGCCCTCGATGGACATGAAGTAGTAGCCGCGGATGTTGACGTCGACGGTCTTCTGGAAGGCGCCGAGGTCGGTTTCCAGTACGTTGCAGAACTGCGGGTTCGTGGCGGCGTTGTTGACCAGGATGTCGAGGCGGCCGAACTGCTCACGGATCTGTGCGAAGACGTTCTGGATCTGCTCCATCTCGCCGATGTGGCAGGCGATCGCGGTGGCCTTGCCGCCCTCCGCGGTGATCGCGTCGGCGACCGCCTGGCAGCCATCGATCTTGCGGCTCGAGACGATCACGTGGGCGCCTTGCTGGGCCAGCAGCTTGGCTATCGCCTCGCCGATGCCGCGGCTGGCGCCGGAAACGAAGGCGATCTTGCCGTCGAGGTCGAACAGGTGGGTCTTGGACATGGGCTATCCCCTTGTAGTGGTCGGTTACAGGCGGGAGCGCTCGATGGCCTGCAGGCTCATCTGCTCCAGCAGCTTGTTCATCTGCACGAACTGGGCGAAACGCTTGTCCTGGGTCTGCCCGTGGTAGTAGCGGTAGTAGATCTGCTGGACGATGCCGGCAAGACGGAACAGGCCATAGGTGTAGTAGAAGTCCAGGTTGTCGATCGGCGGGATCCCGGCCCGCTCGGCGTAGTAGTCGGCGAACTCCCGGCGGGTCAGCATGCCCGGCAGGTGGCTGGGCTGGCGGCGGGTCAGCTGCACCGGAGCCGGGTCGCCGGCTTCCACCCAGTAGGCGAGGGTGTTGCCGAGGTCCATCAGCGGATCGCCGAGGGTGGCCAGTTCCCAGTCCAGCACGCCGATGATCTGCATCGGGTTGTCCGGGTCGAGGATCACGTTGTCGAAGCGGTAGTCGTTGTGCACGATGCCCGGCTTGTGGTGATCGGCCGGCTGCTTGTCCTTGAGCCAGGCCTTGACCGGTTCCCAGAGCGGCGCGTCGGGGGTCAGGGCCTTCTCGTAGCGGTCGGTCCAGCCGGCGATCTGGCGCTGCACGTAGCCGTCCGGGCGGCCCAGGTCGGCCAGTCCGCAGGCGGCGTAGTCGACGTTGTGCAGCTCGACGAACTTGTCGATGAAGCTCTTGCACAGGCTGCGGGTCTGTTGTTCGTCGAGATTCAGCTCAGGCGGCAGTTCGGCGCGCAGGATGATGCCCTTGACCCGTTCCATGACGTAGAACTCGGCGCCGATCACCGACTCGTCGGTGCAGTAGAGGTAGGCTTTCGGGCAGTAGGGGAAGCCTGCGTTCAACTGGTTCAGGATGCGGTATTCGCGGCCCATGTCGTGGGCCGACTTGGCCTTGTGGCCGAATGGCGGGCGACGCAGGACGAACTCCTGGCGCGGATACTCGATCAGGTAGGTCAGGTTGGACGCGCCACCGGGGAACTGGCTGATCTTCGGGGTGCCTTCGAGGCCGGGGATATGGGCTTTCAGGTACGGGTCGATGACGGCGGCGTCGAGTTCTTCGCCGGCGCGGATGCGAGTGGATTGGTCAGTCAGCGACATGGGGTTCCCTTCTCGTGGTGCCACGGCGGAGCCGCGGGAGCCGGTGCGCGCATCAGGCTGCGCAATGATGGTGACCGGCGATAATTGGCTAATCTAATGCCCTGTCCCGGCCCTCACAAGCCGCCGCCGGGCGTTATGGGCAAGCGTGTTGCCGCTCCATCACGGTCCCTGATCGTCGGCCTGGAGGAATGCCGGACGAAAAAAAACCGGAGCCGCGAGGGACTCCGGTTTTCCTTCTGGCATGGCGCCGGAAACGATCAGACCGGGAACAGTTCGCCCAGCTTCATCGCCAGCATCATGTCGCCTTCGGCGCGCAGCTTGCCGGCCATGAAGGCCTGCATGCCGTCGGTCTCGCCGCTGGTGATGCCCTTCAGGGTTTCGCTGTCCATGATCAGGGTGACGTTGGGGTTCTCGGCGTCGCCCTGTACCACTTCGCAGGTACCGTCCTTGACGACCAGGTAGTGGTTGTCGCCGTCTTCGATGTTGAACTGGAACACCAGATCCAGGCCGGCGGCCGCGCTGGCGTTGAACTTGCTTTTCATGGTGGAGACGATGTCAGCAACGGTGGTCATGGGTTCTATTCCTTTCTTCTAGGGTTTTTTCGGCGACCGGAACGGTCGCGGTAGGCCGGCTCATCGATAGGTGATGAGTTCCGGCGCCTTCAACAGTTCCAGGTGCACGTGACTGTTGAAGGAAGCCAGGGACACTTCCTCGCCGCGGAATCTCAGGCGAGTCAGCGAGGTATTGACGATCTGCCAGTTCAGCTCGAAGGCCTTGAGCGGCGGAACGCCGACGATCAGTTGGAGCAGGGCGGTAATGGTACCGCCGGAGGTGAACACAGCGACCCTGTCCTTGCCGCTGGCCTGCGCCAGCAGACGACGAAGACCGTCATGGACCTTATCGAGGAATTCCTGCCAGCTTTCCAGCCCATCTTTCTCATGGTTGCCGGAAACCCAGCGCGCGATGATGGTGGAGAACAGGCGCTGGAACTCGGCCCGATGCTCGGCCGCATGGCGAAGGATGTGCAAGGCTTCCGGCTGCTCCTCGAGCAGGTCCGGCAGGTGCGCGCGGATCACCGCGTCGGCTTCGAATTCGTTGAACGCCGGATCGACTTCCAGCTCCGGCGTGGCCAGCCCGGAGGACTCCAGGCGTTCGAGGGCGGCGCGGGCGGTGTGCTGCTGGCGGCGCAAGCCGCCGCTGAGGACGCGGTCGAAACGGACGCCGAGGTTCAGCAGGTGGTCGCCGAGGATTTCCGCCTGGCGGATGCCGGTCGGCGACAGCACGTCGTAGTCGTCGGCACCGAACGACGCCTGGCCATGTCGAATCAGGTAGATGCTGCCCACGGGCGGACCTCGGCGGGTGAAAGTTCCGCGAGGGTATGAGGATCACCCAGGGCTGTCAACGAAAAAACATACGCTTGTTTGAATGTCATTCGCTGCCTTTATCGGCTGCTCCGGGCGCGCCCTGCAAAGGCTCTCCAGGCAGCGGCATCGCTGGCCGCCCGTCGGTGGCCTGGGTATGCTTGCGCAATCGTGTCGCCCGTAGACGGGTGCGTCAACAGTAGAGAGGGGGTTGTGTGGAGTTCATTGCCGAATATGCGGGCTTTCTGGCCAGGACCGTGACCGTGCTGGCGGCGATCATCGTGGTGCTGGTGGTGATCGTCGCCCTGCGCGGCCGCGGCCGGCGCGGCGCAGGCGGGCACCTCGACGTGCAGAAACTCAACGATTTCTACAAGGACCTGCGCGAGCGGGTCCGTCACAGCGTCCTCGACAAGGCCAGCCTCAAGGCCTTGCGCAAGGAGGAGAGCAAGGCGGCGAAGCAGGCGAAGAAACATCCTGAACAGAAGTCGCGGGTCTACGTGCTCGATTTCGACGGCGACATCAAGGCCTCGGCTACCGAGCAACTGCGCCACGAAGTGACTGCGGTGCTGAGCATGGCGGGCAAGGACGACGAGGTGGTGCTGCGCCTGGAAAGCGGCGGTGGCATGGTCCATGGCTACGGCCTGGCGGCCTCGCAACTGGCGCGCATCCGCCAGGCCGGCGTGCCGCTGACCGTGTGCGTCGACAAGGTGGCGGCCAGCGGCGGCTACATGATGGCCTGCATCGGCGATCGGATCCTTTCCGCGCCCTTCGCCATCCTCGGCTCGATCGGCGTGGTGGCGCAGTTGCCCAACGTCCACCGGCTGTTGAAGAAGCACGATATTGACTTCGAGGTGCTTACCGCTGGCGAATACAAGCGTACGCTGACGGTATTCGGCGAGAACACCGAGAAGGGCCGGGAAAAGTTCCAGGAGGACCTGGAGGTGACCCACGAACTGTTCAAGAACTTCGTGGCCCACTACCGGCCGCAACTGAACATGGACGAGATCGCCACCGGCGAGGTCTGGCTGGGCCAGGCCGCACTGGGCAAGCTGCTGGTGGACGAACTCAAGACCAGCGACGAGTACCTGGCCGAGCAGGCCAGGGAGCGCGATGTCTACCAGGTGCAATTCGTCGAGCGCAAGAGCCTGCAGGAACGCGTCGGCCTGGCCGCCAGCGTGGTTATCGACCGCGTGCTGGTGACCTGGTGGGGGCGGCTCAACCAGCAGAAGTTCTGGCAATAGGCCGGCGCCGACAGGGACGAACACGCTGTCTTCAGGGTTTTCACGAGAGGAGGTCGAAATGGCTGTATTCAAGGCGTTGTGGGTGACGGAAGCGCCCCACGGCGTTTACGAAACGCAGGTGGTCGAGCGCAATACCGGCGACCTGCCGGCGGGCGACGTACTGATCCGCGTGCAGTATTCCTCGCTGAACTACAAGGATGCGCTGTCCGCCAGCGGCAACCGCGGGGTGACCCGCAAGTACCCGCATACCCCCGGCATCGATGCCGCCGGTGTGGTCGCCGAGTCCTCGGTGGCCGAGTTCGCGGCCGGCGACGAGGTGATCGTCACCGGCTACGACCTGGGCATGAACACCGCCGGCGGTTTCGGCCAGTACATCCGCGTGCCCGCGGCCTGGGTGATCAAGCGCCCGCAAGGCCTGAGCCTGCGCGAGGCGATGATCCTCGGCACCGCCGGCCTGACCGCGGCGCTCTGCGTCGAAAAGCTGGAGCGCAGCGGCCTGCGCCCCGACCATGGCTCGGTGCTGGTCACCGGCGCCAGCGGCGGGGTCGGCACTATCGCCGTGGAACTGCTGGCCAAGCTCGGCTACACCGTGGCGGCCGCCACCGGCAAGCTGGAGCAGGCCGAGTTCCTCAACCGCCTGGGGGCCAAGCAGATCCTCGATCGCGCCACCGTGGCCGATGGCGTCGACAAGCCGTTGCTCAAGGAACAGTGGGCCGGCGCGGTGGACACCGTCGGCGGCGACATCCTCTTCAACGTGGTCAAGTCGTTGCAGTACGGCGGCAGCGTCGCCTGCTGCGGCCTGACCGCCGGCGCCGGCTTCAAGGCCTCGGTGCTGCCGTTCATCCTGCGCGGGGTCAACCTGCTCGGGGTGGACTCGGTGGAGCTGCCGCTGGTGGTCAAGGCGTCCATGTGGGACAAGCTGTCGCTGCAATGGAAGCTCGACAACCTCGAAGAGGTGGCGCGCGAGATCGCCCTCGAAGAGCTGCCGGGGGCGATCAACCAGATCCTCGCCGGCAAACTGGTCGGCCGGGTGCTGGTCAACCTCGGCTGAGGGCGTTGCCGGAGCCCAGCTCCGGCAACAGGTAGCCCGCCCAGAGCGATTCGGCGAACTGCGGCCGGAAGAAGCCGAAATGGCCGATGTGGCGGGCGCCGATTTCCTCGGGAGCGATGCGCCAGGCGGTTTTCGGCGCTTCGCGGTAGAAGCCCAGCAGCGACTCGATGCTGCGTCGGGACATCATTTCATCGTCGGTGAACGACAGCGACACGATGGGCGTGCGTACGGCGGAGAAGGCGCGGCGGATAGCCTCGCCATCCGCGAGGGCGTACTGCGGATGCAGGCACCAGCGTCGCCATTGTTCGATCACCCCGCGCGGCAGGTCGCCGACCATGCCCAGGCGGCGCCCGGGAAAATAGCCGAGCAGCGGCGTCAGCAGGGGCGCGACGAGGTACCAGAACAACCAGACCTTGTTGCGCAACCGCGGGCTGTTTTCCTTCCAGTAGCCACTGCCGCTGGCGATGCTGAAGACCCTCTCGATACGCTCGCGCCCTTCGACGAAGGGCAGGATCTGGCCGCCCAGGCTATGGCCGATCCAGTACAGGGGCTTGCTCCCGCTCTCGGCGAGCGCGGCGGCGAGCATGGCGCTGCAGTCATGACGGGCCCAACCCAGCACATCGACCTCGAGACCGCGCAGCGAGCCGTTGCGCGATTGCCCCATGCCCAGGTAGTCGAAGGTGATGGCCAGGTAGCCGCGCTCTGCCAGCCAGGCGGCGAAGGGCGCGTAGAACCGCTGTTCCACGCCCATCGCCGGGACGATCAGGAGATAGCCGCGCGGCTCCCCGGCAGGCCGGTACCAATGGCTGGCCAGCGGATGGCCGTTGCCGTTATCGATGAGGCGTGGTTGCGGAGGGTTCATGCCGGTCTCCGTGGTCTGCTCATGGCTTCGAGAATAGAGCTGGCCGCCAGGGCGCCTCCAGCCGGCCGAAAGCACGGCCGGGGCGCCTTGGCGGTCAGGCCTGGCTGACGTACATGGTGATCTCGGCGCGGAATACCGGCTTGTCGTCGACATAGGCGACCACCGGCACCACCAGGTTGCCGGTGGCTTGCCAGTCGATCTGGCTGCCGTCGGCCACCGCGCGCACGTCGCCAGTGGCCTTGGCCAGGTACTCGACGGTCATGCCGCGCGGAATCCAGCGATGGCCGGCGGGAATCGAGGCGTCGGTCATGGTCCCGGCGGCCAGTTCGGCGGCATTGCACAGGGCGATGGCATGCACCGTGCCGATATGGTTCAGCACCTCGCGGCGCTTGGGGAAGGTGACTTCGGCATAGCCGGGACGCAGTTCGACGAACTGCGGGGCGATGCTGGCGAAATAGGGTGCGAACTGGCCGATCATGGCGCTGAACTGAGCCGGGCCGACCTGCTGGTACATCTGCATCATCTGACTCATGGAAAACTCCGGGCGTTTCAGGATTGAAGATGTGTGCGCACCGGGGCAGTATACGAAGGTTAGAAATTTATTCTAGAAAAATATTCTAGTCAGCGTTTCGACGATTATCGACAAGGACCGACATGGGCCGTTCTTCCCGCAAAGACGAGATTCTCCAGGCCGCCCTGGCCTGCTTCAGCGAGCATGGCGTAGACGCCACCACCATCGAGATGATCCGCGACCGTTCCGGAGCGAGCATCGGTAGCCTCTACCACCATTTCGGCAACAAGGAACGCATCCATGGCGAACTGTACCTGGCCGGGATCGGCCAGTACGCGGCGTTGCTCGAAGCCGGCTTCGCCAGGGCGCGCAGCGCCGAGGAAACGGTCAGGTTGCTGGTCACCAGCTATATCGACTGGGTCGTGGCGAATCCTGACTGGGCACGCTTCATCCTGCACAGCCGCGGGCGGGTAGAGGCGGGGGAGTTGGGCGAGCGCCTGCGGGCCGACAACCAGGCCCACTTCGCGCGGATCCATGCGGCGCTGGCGGGATATCGGGCCGAGGGCCTGTTCCGCGAGATGCCGGACGACTGCTTTGCTTCGGTGGTGATCGGCCCGGCCCACGACCTTGCCCGCCAGTGGCTGGCCGGGCGAACCCGGGTGGCGTTGGCCGACTGTCGCGAACTGCTGGCGCAGGTGGCCTGGGACAGCGTGCGCGCGGCCTGAGGCGTCCGTGGCCTCGGGAACGAAAAAGCCCCGCGGCTGCGGGGCTTTTTCGTCAGGGCCGGGTTCAGCCGCGGCGGCGGAACAGCGGCAGCGGCTGCTCCACCGAGGTCTGGTAGACCTCGCTGAAGTCGTCCAGGCTGGCCAGGGCGTCTTCCGGGCTGCGGTCGGCACGGATGGCGTAGGCGTCGAAGCCGCAGCGGCGCATGAAGAACAGCTGGTCGCGCAGCACGTCGCCGATCGCGCGGATCTCGCCCTTGTAGCCGTAGCGCTCGCGCAGCAGGCGCGCGCTGCTGAAGCCGCGGCCATCGGTAAAGGCGGGGAAGTTCACCGCGATCACCTGGAACCTGTCGAGGTCACCGGCGATGCTTTCCGGCTCCTCGTCCGCGTCCAGCCAGACCCCCAGGCCACCGTCGCGGCCGCGCAGGGCCGGGCCGTGCTCGAGCCACAGGGCCAGCGGGATGATCACGTCGTCGCTGTTGGGCACGCTTTCCAGGGTCGCGTCCTTGGGCAGCAAGTGCCAGCGGTCGTCGACCACCTGGCGGTCCTTAATGATTCGCTGCATATACGCGCTCCTTGAACGGGTCGATACCGATACGGCGGAAGGTGTCGATGAAGGGTTCTTCCTCGGTCCGGCGTTCCACGTAGACCTGGATGATCTTGTCGATCACGTCGGCCATCTGCTCCTGGGCGAAGGACGGGCCGAGGATCTGCCCGAGGCTGGCGTCGCGCGCCGAGCTGCCGCCGAGGGAGACCTGGTAGAACTCCGCGCCTTTCTTGTCGACCCCGAGGATGCCGATGTGGCCGACATGGTGATGGCCGCAGGCGTTCATGCAGCCGGAGATGTTCAGGTCGATGTCGCCGATGTCGAACAGGTAGTCGAGGTTGTCGAAGCGGCGCTGGATGGCCTCGGCGATCGGGATCGACTTGGCGTTGGCCAGGGAGCAGAAGTCACCGCCCGGGCAGCAGATGATGTCGGTCAGCAGGCCGACGTTGGGGGTGGCGAAGCCCAGTTCGCGGAGTTCGCCCCAGAGGGCGAAGAGTTCGCCCTGCTCGACGTCGGCGAGAATGATGTTCTGGTTATGGCTGTTGCGCACCTCGCCGAAGCTGTAGCGGTCGGCGAGATCGGCGATGGCCTCCAGCTGTTTGTCGGTGACGTCTCCCGGCGCGGTGCCGGTGGGCTTCAGCGAGAGCGTCACGGCGACGTAGCCGGGCTTCTTGTGGGCGAAGGTGTTGCGTGCGCGCCAGCGGGCGAAGCCGGGGTGCTCCGCGTCGAGCCGGGCGAGGGATTCATCGAGGTCGTCGAGGGCCTTGTAGGCCGGATCGACGAAATGCGCGGCGACGCGCTGGACTTCCGCCTCGGTGAGGGTGCTCGGTCCGTCCTTGAGGTTGGCCCATTCGGCCTCGACGCGCTCGGCGAAGACTTCCGGGGTCAGTGCCTTGACCAGGATCTTGATCCGCGCCTTGTACTTGTTGTCGCGCCGGCCATAGCGGTTGTAGACGCGCAGGATGGCATCCAGGTAGCCGAGCAGGTGCTGCCAGGGCAGGAATTCGTTGATGAAGCTGCCGACGATCGGGGTCCGGCCCAGGCCGCCGCCGACCGAGACGCGGAAGCCGAGCTGGCCGGCCTCGTTCTTCACCGCCTCCAGGCCGATGTCGTGCACCTCGATGGCGGCACGGTCGCTCACCGCGCCGTTCACCGCGATCTTGAACTTGCGCGGCAGGTGGGCGAACTCGGGGTGGAAGGTCGACCATTGGCGGATGATCTCGCACCAGGGGCGCGGGTCCACCAACTCGTCGCGGGCGACGCCGGCGAACTGGTCGGTGGTGGTGTTGCGGATGCAGTTGCCGCTGGTCTGGATCGCGTGCATCTGCACGGTGGCCAGTTCGGCGAGGATTTCCGGCACGTCTTCCAGCTCCGGCCAGTTGAACTGCACGTTCTGCCGGGTGCTGATGTGGGCGTAGCCCTTGTCGTAGTCGCGGGCGATCTGCGCCAGCTTGCGCAGTTGGCGCGAGGAGAGCAGGCCATAGGGAACGGCGATGCGCAGCATCGGGGCATAGCGCTGGATGTAGAGACCGTTCTGCAGGCGCAGCGGGCGGAACTCCTCACCGGTCAATTCACCCGCCAGGTAACGGCGGGTCTGGTCGCGGAACTGCTTGACGCGGTCCTCGACGATCCGTTGGTCGTACTCGTCGTATACGTACATGAATATTCCTGCTGTCAGGCTATGCGGCTTACTGCGTTAACCAGCGCGCACGGCTACGCGCTCCACGCGGAGTGGGCGCACGATACCAGTTCATATTTATGCGTAAAAGTGATGTTTGAGTATATGGTAAGAACCAAAAAGACTAAGTCGCCAGGCAAGCATAACCGCTTCGCAACGGCGCCTTTCTTGAGCGATGGGCGGCGCTGGTCTTAACTGGAGAGTGCCTTTCGATGTCTTCGTCCCGATACCCACAAGAAACAGGGGGAGTCATGAGCGAGCCGAGCAAAACCCAGGAAAACCGCGACAGCGTGGTCGACGCCCGCGCGGCCTTCGTCCTGATCCTGCTGGTGGTGGCTACCGCGGTGTTCTGGGTCAGCCACCAGTGAAAGCCCGCCTCGGCGGCGCAGAGGTCACAGGCCGCTGAGGCTCAGCACCAGTTTCACGATCCCGGCCAGCAACAGCACGAACACCAGGGTGAAGAGCAGGCCCAGCATGATGAAGTGCACGGGCTTGCCGTGGCTGAAGTCGCGGGCGCGGTTTCGCCCGCTCTGTACGCCGAAGGCGGCAGCCATCACGCTATGCAGCATCTGCCAGAAGGTCGGCGGCTTCTGGTTCGGTTCTTCCGTCTCGATACCCATCGGTGGTCCTCCCTTTTCCATACCTGCCCTGAGAGTCTAGACCCTTGGCGGGAGGAGGGTGGCTTCAGGCCTGGCGGGCGGGGATGCGCCGTTCCGCCGTGCCCTGCGTGGCCCTGGCGCGCAGTTGCCCGCAGCCGCCGTCGATGTCCTGGCCGGCCGAGTTGCGCACCTTGGTCAGCACGCCGCGGCTGTGCAGGTAGCGCACCAGCTCGACGATCCGCTCCCCGCTCGGGCGCCGGTAGGCGTCGCCGTCCATGCTGTTGTAGGGGATCAGGTTCATCACCGCGAAGCGGCCCTTGAGCAGGCGCAGGATGCCGTCCATTTCCTCCAGGCTGTCGTTGATCCCTTCGAGCAGGGTCCATTGGTACTGGATCGGATAGTCGACCCGGCGGGCGTAGGCCTCGCCAGCTTCCACCAGTTCTTCCGGGCTCAGCGGCGGCGCCTTGGGCAACAGTTGCCGGCGCAGTTCGGCGCGGGTGCTGTGCAGGGACAGGGCGAGGGCGGGCTTCACCCGTTGCCGGGGCAGGCGCTCGAACACGCGGGGATCGCCGACGGTGGAGAACACCAGGTTCTTGTGGCCGATGCCGCCATCGGTGCCGAGCAGGTCGATGGCTTCGAGGACGTTGTCGAGGTTGTGCGCCGGCTCGCCCATGCCCATGAACACCACTTTCTTCACCGCTCGCCGACGCCGCGCCAGGACCACCTGGGCGACCATCTCCAGGCTGCCGACCTGGCGCAGCAGGCCGCTGCGGCCGGTCATGCAG
>NZ_SCND01000173.1:0-12200 GCF_005503585.1 Pseudomonas sp. 2VD | reverse complement strand
GGTGCTGAGCGTCGCCGACAACGGCGGCGGGATTCCCGCCGAGCACCTGGGCAGCGTCTTCGATCCGTTCTTCACCACCAAGCCGGTGGGAGAGGGACTCGGCCTCGGCCTGGCGGTATCCTATGGGATCGTCCACGAACTCGGCGGCCGCCTGCAGGTCGCCAATGCCGAGGCGGGAGCGGTGTTCAGCCTGATCCTGCCGGCGGCCCCCGATGACACGAGCGTAACGACATGAGCGACCAGGTGATCTTCGTCGACGACGAAGCGACGATCCGCGAAGCGGTGCAGCAATGGCTGGAGCTGTCCGGCTTCGAGGTGCGCCTGTGCCTGCGCGCCGAGGAATGCCTGGGAGCATTGGACAAGTCCTTCGCCGGGGTGGTCATCAGCGATGTGCGCATGCCCGGCATGGACGGCCTGCAACTGCTCGCCAACCTGCAGGCGGTCGATCGCGACCTGCCGGTGATCATGGTCACCGGGCACGGCGACGTGCCGATGGCGGTGGAGGCCATGCGCCAGGGTGCCTACGACTTCATCGAGAAACCCTTCACGCCCGAGCGCCTGCTCGGCAGTTTGCGGCGCGCGCTGGAAAAGCGCCGCCTGGTGCTGGAGAACCGGCGCCTGAAGGAGCAGGCCAGTCTCAAGGACCAGGTCGATGCGCGTCTGCTCGGCGTGTCCAAGCCGATGGAAGCGTTGCGCCGGCAGGTTCTGGCCCTGGCGCCGACCCCGGTGAACGTCCTGATCCGTGGCGAGACCGGCAGCGGCAAGGAACTGGTTGCCCGCTGCCTGCACGACTTCGGGCCGCGCGGCGACAAGCCGTTCGTGGCGCTGAACTGCGCGGCGATTCCCGAGCAACTGTTCGAGAGCGAGCTGTTCGGTCATGAGAGCGGCGCCTTCACCGGCGCGCAGGGCAAGCGCATCGGCAAGCTCGAGCATGCCCATGGCGGCACCCTGTTCCTCGACGAGATCGAAAGCATGCCGTTGGCGCAGCAGGTCAAGCTGCTGCGCGTCCTGCAGGAGCAGCAACTGGAGCGGCTCGGCTCGAACCAGAGCATCCACGTCGACCTGCGGGTGATTGCCGCGACCAAGCCCGACCTGCTGGCCGAAGCACGTGCCGGACGCTTCCGCGAGGACCTGGTGTATCGCCTGAACGTCGCTGAGCTGCGCCTGCCGCCGATCCGCGAGCGTCGCGAGGACATCCCGCTGCTCTTCGAACATTTCGCCAGCGTTGCCAGCCAGCGCCTCGGCCGCGAGCCGCAGCCCGCCGCGCCGGCGGAACTGGCGCGGCTGATGGCCCACGACTGGCCTGGCAATGTACGCGAGCTGGCCAACGCCGCCGAGCGTCATGTCCTCGGCCTGGAGCGTGGGGACGCGGAGGAAGGCGGCGGCCTCACCTCGGGGCTGGCGGAACGCATGGAAGCCTTCGAGGCGGAGTGCCTGCGCCAGGCGCTCGGCCAGTGCCGCGGGGACATCAAGGCGGTGATGGAGTTGCTGCAACTGCCGCGTCGGACACTCAACGAAAAGATGCTGCGGCATGGCCTCAGCCGCAGCGATTTCGTCGGTGAAGAGCCGGCCTGAAGCAGCCCTCGCGAGGCGTCAGAGATCCTTGGCCAACTCCGTTGGCGCCTGGCGCCCGCCGCGTTGCAGCAACGCCAGGTAGACCAGCCCCACCGCGATCCAGGCCAGTCCGAGCAACTGTGCGTCGAGGCTCATGCTGTACAGCACGTAGGCGATGATCGCCAGGCCCACCAGCGGGAATAGTAGATGCCGCAACCACTGGCCGGAGCGCTGGCGGCGGTAGTAGTGGTTGATCACGCTCAGGTGCAGCAGGCAGAAGCCGGTGAGGGCACCGAAGTTCACCAGTGAGGTGAGCACGTCCGGTGCGTCGAGGAAGGCCCAGCCGATTCCCAGCGACAGCACCGCCACCAGGTACAGGCTGACGTGCGGCGTCTGGTAGCGCGGATGGACCCTGGCCAGCGCGCGCGGCAGCCTGCCGTCGCGGGCCATCGAGTAGAGCAGGCGCGAGACCGCTGCCTGCGAGGTGATCGACACGGTGACACCCCAGGCCAGCGCGGTGGCTACCGCGGTCAGCATCGACAGCCACTGGCCACCGGCCGCTTCGGCGATCTCGTAGAAGGCGGTGTCCGCCGACTTGAAGTTCATCCCGGCGGCGAGGTCGGTGGCCAGCCAAGTCTGCGCGATGAAGATGCCGCCCATGATGAACAGCGCGATCAGCGCGGCGCGGCCGATCTGTCGCGCGGGATCGCCCTTGACCTCCTCGGCGAGGGTGGAGATGGCGTCGAAGCCGAGGAACGACAGTACGGCGATCGAGGCGGCCTTCATCACCAGGCCGAGATCGAAGGCCTCCGGGCGATACAGCGGTTCGAGGGTCAGCCGGCCGTTGCCCAGGCCGCCTTCCAGCGCCTGGTAGCCGACCACCAGGAAGATCGCCAGGACCACCAGCTCTCCGATCAGGAACAACAGGTTGGCGCGGGCGGCGAAGGTGATGCCGCGCAGGTTGACCAGGGTCGCCGAGACCAGGAACAGCAGCATCCAGGCCAGCTTGGGGATCGCCGGGAACAAGTGGTTCAGCGCCAGCGCGCTGAACACGTAGAGCAGCGGCGGGATCAGCAGGTAGTCGAGCAGCAGCACCCAGCCGGCGATGAAGCCGACATGGGGGTGGATGCCGCGCTGGGCGTAGGAATACACCGAGCCGGCAATCGGAAAGGCCTTGGCCATGGCTCCGTAGCTGAGGGCGGTGAAGAGCATCGCCAGCATGCCCACCAGGTAGGCCATCGGCACCATGCCGTGGGCGTCGGCATGGACCCAGCCGTAGACCCCGAACGGGGCGATGGGGATCATGAAGATCATCCCGTAGATGATCAGGTCGCTCAGGGACAGGCTGCGGCGCAGCTGTTGCCGGTATCCGAACTGTTCGATGGCCATGACGGGCTCCTCGGGAAAAGGCAGCGTATTGTCGTTATCGGCGCCGCACGCGAAGCGGGCCTCTTTCTCGTTATTGGCGACCGGCGGCGCCGGTCATCGCATCAGAGCCAGGGATACAGACGCTCGGCCCAGGCGCTCACCGCATCCGGCGTGCGCAATCCATCGTTGCGGATCTCCAGCAGCACCGCTTCCAGACCGCGTGCGTCGCCATGCACCGGAACGGTAGTGTCTTCCGCCGGGTCGATCGCATAGGGCTGGTTGCCGGCGACTTCCAGGCCGTGCCGGCGCAAACCGTCGAGGATGCGCCCGGCGTAGGCGCCGGCGTTGCGATAAAGCACCCCGGCAACCAGCGGGCGGGGTCTGCCGTGGTACACCGGGGTAAAACTGTGCACGCCGACCACGCGGGTCGGCACGCCGGCGGCCTGGCGCTCGTCGAGCAGTTGCGTCAGGCGCTGGTGGAACGGATGGAACAGGCAATCCTGGCGATAGCGGCGCACCGTCTCGGACAGCTCGCGGTTGCCGGGAACCGGGTAGATCTCGCTGTGCGGCGGAATGCTGTCGGGTGCCTCCAGCGGTCGGTTCAGGTCGATCAGCAGGCGCGAGTAGCCGGCCGCCAGCAATGGCGCGTCGAGCCGCCGGGAAAGCTCTTCGGCCAGCGCCAGGGCGCCGATATCCCAGGCGATGTGTTCTTCCGCCGCGGCCTGGTCCAGGCCGAGGCGCTGCAACTCCAGCGGGATGTGCCGGCTGGCGTGCTCGCAGACCAGGACCACCGGGCTGCGCCCTTCGGGGTTGAGCAGGCGGTAGGGTGGCAGCTGGTAGATGCCGAGTTCGGGGTTGTCAGTAAAGCTCGGCATAGTGGCGGCACAGGTCGTCGTCGGAAAGGCCCGCCGTCAGTGCCAGTTCGTGGCGCTTCATGGCGAGGTAGGTGTCCAGCAGCGGCTTTGGCAGCTCGGCGCAGAGCGTCTCGTCGCGCTGCAGGCAGTCGAGCGCATCGCCGAGGGTCGCCGGCAGGGCCTGGATGCCGCGGGCCTGGCGCTCTTCGTCGCTGAGGCCGTGCGGATCGACATCGGCCAGGGCGCGCAGCGGCAGGCGTCGTTCGATGCCCAGGCGGCCGGCGATCAGCACCGCGGCCATCGCCAGGTGCGGACAGGCGGTGGCGTCCATCGGCCGGAATTCCAGGTTGTACTGCTTGCCCAGCGGCTTGCCGCCGACGCTCACCACCGGGCAGATGCGCAGCGCCGCTTCGCGGTTGCGCAGTCCCAGGCAGGCGTAGGCGGCGCTCCAGTGGTGGGGTTTCAGGCGCAGGTAGGAGGCGGCGGTAGGCGCGGTCAGCGCGCACAGCGCTGGCAGGTGCGCGAGCACGCCGGCGGCCCAGTGCTCGCCGAGTTCGGAGAGATCGTTGGGTCGACCGGGCTCGTACAGCAGCGGGCTGCCGTCGGCATGTTGCAGGCTCAGGTGCAGGTGCACCCCGTTGGTCACCGCGCCGGGTGCCGGCAGCGGTGCGAAGCAGGTACGCAGGCCCATCTGCCGCGCCACTTCGCGAGTGACCTCGCGGACGTTCACCGCGCGGTCGGCGGCGGCCACGCCCTGCGCCGGGCGGCAGGTGACCTCGTACTGGCGCTGGCCGTATTCGGGGAGGAACATCTCCGGCTCGGTGCCAGCCTGGGCCAGGGCGCTGACCAGCCAGCCGGGGAACTGCCCGGCGGCACGCTGGGCCTGCAGCGAAAACGCCGCGGCCGGACGCTCGCCGGGCAGGCCGAGCAGGCTGAATTCGTGTTCGAACGCCGCGATGACCTGCAGGCCGCTGTCGCGATAGCGTTCCACCTCGGCCCGCAGCAGGCTGCGCGGGCAGGCCGGCCACGGCGTGCCGTCGGTTTCCACCAGGTTGCCGTGCAGGTAGTCGAGCGCCGGCGCAGCGGCGTCGGGACCCTGCTCGACGCGCACCCGGCTGTTCGGGTCGGGCAGCAAGCGCAGGTCGCCGTGGCTGCCCCAGGGGCTGCTCTCGTCGATCAGGTCCTGCGGGGTCAGCGAACTGTTCGCCGGTACCCAGCCGCAACCGCTGGCTAGTTGCTCTTCCAGGGTCGCCAGGGGCAGCGAGCGCCCGCGGGTGATGCCGGCCAGGTCGGTGGTGACGAAGCTGACCAGGCGTACCGGCTGCAGGCGGTTCACAGGTTGCTCCGGCCGAGGGCGGCGATGCGTTGCAGGACGGTCTCGGTGTCGCTGATCCAGCAGTAGCCCTTGATCGCTTCCAGGCAGGCCTGGTGGCGTTCCGGGGTATGGGTGGCACAGGCATCCTCGACCAGGGTGACCAGGTAGCCGCGGTCGGCGGCATCGCGCACGGCCATGTCCACGCACTGGTCGGTGACCACCCCGCAGACGATCAGGTGGCGGGTGCCGAGGTTGCGCAGTACGTAGTCGATGGCGGTGGAGTTGAAAACGCCGGAAGAGGTCTTCGGCAGCACGATCTCGTTGGCGGTCGGCTCCAGGGCGTCGATCACCCTGGCGTCCGGGCTGCCCTTGGGCAAGTGCATCTCCGACAGCTTGTGATCCAGCGAGCGGTCGCGGCCATCGGCGGTGAGGCTCTCGATGATGGTGTGCAGGACGTTCTCGTCCACTGCGCGCATGGCCCCGAGCAGGCGCTGCTGGTTGGGGATCACCTGGTTCTGCACGCGCTCGTAGAAGTAACCGGCTGCCTGCGGATCGACGTGCGGGTCGCGCCCCGGCTCGACCCAGGCACGCTGCATGTCGACGAACAGGATGGCGGTCTGCCGGCGGCCGAATGGCAGGTCGCGCGGCGAGTGGTGGGGCAGGCTGAACATCGGGTCATTCCTCCAGAATATGACTGCTGAACGCGTTGCGGAGCTGGTCGATGCCCTCCAGGCGTTCGTCGAGCGGCGCGCCCATGCGCGCCACCAGGGTCGCAACCAGTGCCTCGACCTGGGCCATGGCCGGCACCAGCGAGTCGAAGGGCGAGGCGGATTCCACTGGCGAACTGACGATCAGGTCGGCGTGTTCGCGCAGCGGCGAGGCGTAGATGTCGGTGAACAGCACCAGCCGTGTGCCGCGTGCCTTGGCGGCCTGGGCCACGTGCTGGGCCTGGCTCTGGTAGCGGCGATAGTCGAACAGGACCAGCAGGTCCTGGCGGCCGAGGTCGTAGAGCTGGTCGGGGAGCAGGGCGCCGTCGTCGAGCAATCGGCATTGCGGGCGCAGCAGGCGCAGATGGGTGACCAGGTAGCCGGCGAGGAAACGGCTGAAGCGTCCGCCGTGGCAGTGCACGCGCAGGCGGCTGTCGAGCAGCCAGTCGGCGAGGCGCTGGATGTCATCGGGGCGGGTCAGGCCGAGGGTCTGTTGCAGGCTCTGGCCAGCCTGGTCGAGGTAGCGCGCCCAGGTGTCGTCGCGGCCCATCCGCTCGCGGCGTTCGGCGAGCAGGGTGCGCGGCGAGCGCAGGCGGTCGTCGACGTCGGCCAGCAGCGCTTCCTGGAAGTCGCCGTAGCCGGCGAAGCCGAGCTTTTTCACCAGGCGCATGATCGTCGGGTCGCTGACTCCGGCGTGCCGGGCCAGGCGCGTCATCGGACCGAGGCCGAGGCGCGGGTAGTCATCGAGCAGGGCACGCACCACCTTGCGCTCCGCGGGCGTCAGTTCGGCGGGCGGGGAGGCCAGGCGTTGTTTTAGTTCTTGCATGGGGCATCCTCGAAGGTGGGTCGATTGTGTAGTGAATTTTTCAGATTGTTCAATATGTGACGGAATGTTTTTTTCACTACATTTTCCGCAAACGACCGAATGACCGCTGTCGTGGCACGGCAGGCAGACGTGCGGCCGGGCCGGAAACGAAAAAGCCCGGTCGAAGACCGGGCTTTTTCCAGGGGCGGTTACGCGGCTTGGCTCAGAACGCCGGCACCACCGCGCCTTTGTATTTCTCCTGGATGAACTGCTTGACCTCGGCGCTGTGCAGGGCCTTGGCCAGCTTCTGCATGGCGTCGCTGTCCTTGTTGTCCGGCCGCGCGACCAGGATGTTCACGTAGGGCGAGTCGCTGCCTTCGATGGCCAGCGCATCCTTGGTCGGGTTCAGCTTGGCTTCCAGGGCGTAGTTGGTATTGATCAGCGCCATGTCGACCTGGGTCAGCACGCGCGGCAGGGTCGCGGCTTCCAGTTCGCGGATCTTGATGTTCTTCGGATTGTCGACGATGTCCTTCGGCGTGGCGGTGATGCTCTTGTTGTCCTTGAGCTTGATCACCCCGGCCTTGTCCAGCAGGAGTAGGGCGCGGCCGCCGTTGGTGGCGTCGTTGGGGATCACCACGGTAGCGCCGGAAGGCAGTTCGTCGAGCTTCTTGTACTTGCTCGAGTAGGCGCCCAGCGGCTCGATGTGTACGCCGGTCACGGCGACCAGGTCGGTGCCCTTGGCCTTGTTGAACTCATCGAGGTACGGCTGGTGCTGGAAGAAGTTGGCGTCCAGGCGCTTCTCCGAGACCTGCACGTTCGGCTGCACGTAGTCGGTGAACTCCTTGACCTTCAGTTCCACGCCTTCCTTGGCCAGCAGCGGCTTGACCACATTGAGGATCTCCGCGTGCGGCACCGGGGTGGCCGCGACGGTGAGGGACTCGGCGGCCTGGGCGGCGGTGAGGCCGAGCGCCGCGACAGCGGAGAAAGCAGCAAGCAGTTTTTTCATCTTCAACTCCTTTCGAGGTGTTCCTGGCGGCTGTGGATAACCGCGGCGCTCAGGGTTTTGGGCTTGGCCGGCAAGCTTACTTGCGCGAGAAGTGCACCACCAGCTTGTCGCCCACGGTTTGCAGAATCTGGACGAGGATCAGCAGCATCACCACGGTGACCACCATCACGTCGGTCTGGAAGCGCTGATAGCCGAAGCGGATCGCCAGGTCGCCCAGCCCGCCGGCGCCGACCACTCCGGCCATCGCGGTGTACGAGACCAGGGTGATGGCGGTGACGGTGATGGCGGCGATGATGCCCGGCCGGGCTTCCGGCAGCAGGGCGTTCCAGATGATCTGCCGGGTGCTGGCGCCCATCGCCTGGGTTGCCTCGATGATGCCCTTGTCGACCTCGCGCAGCGCGGTTTCCACCAGGCGCGCGAAGAACGGCGTGGCGCCCACCACCAGCGGCGGGATGGCCCCGGCGACGCCCAGCGAGGTACCGGTGATCAGTACGGTCAGCGGGATCATCACGATCAGCAGGATGATGAACGGCAACGAACGGAGGATGTTCACCACTAGCGAGAGCAGGGTGTAGACCGCCTTCTGCTCGAACATCTGCCGTGGCCCGGTAAGGAACAGCAGGACGCCGAGGGGCAGGCCGAGGACCACCGTGAACAGCAGCGAACCGCCGAGCATCCAGAAGGTGTCGACGCTGGCCAGCCAGATTTCGTACCAGTCGATGTTGGCGAAGCTCATGGTTTCGAAGAAGTCCATCAGCGCAGTACCTCCACATGTACGTCAGCGGCGTTCAACTGGCTCATGGCGGCTTCCAGGTCACCGCCGACCAGGGCCAGGGTCAACTGGCCGTAGGGCGTGTCCTTGATGCGATCGATGCGTCCGGAAAGGATGCTGTAGTCGACCCCGGTCTGCCGCGCCACGGTGCCCAGCAGTGGCGCATAGGTGGCTTCGCCGCGGAAGGTCAGGCGCAGGATGAGACCCGGCACGTGGGCGAAATCGTCGTGACGCTCGTCTTCGTCGACCCGTTCGGCCTCGAACACGAAGCGGCGTGTGGTCGGGTGCTGCGGATGGAGGAAGACATCGGCGACATCGCCCTGCTCGACGATGGCGCCGCCGTCCATGACCGCGACCTGGTCGCAGACACGACGGATCACGTCCATCTCGTGGGTGATGAGGACGATGGTCAGCTTCAGCTCGCGATTGATTTCCGCCAGCAGTTGCAGGACCGAGGCGGTGGTCTGCGGATCGAGGGCGCTGGTGGCCTCGTCGCAGAGCAGGATGCTCGGCCGGCAGGCCAGGGCGCGAGCGATGCCGACGCGCTGTTTCTGTCCGCCGGAGAGCTGGGCCGGATACTTGCGCGCGTGGTCGGACAGGCCGACCCGTGCGAGCAGCTCGGAGACCCGCGCATCGACTTCGGCACGGCTGAAGCCGCCGGCCAGGCGCAGGGGCATGGCGATGTTGTCGGCGACGGTCTTCGAGGACAGCAGGTTGAAGTGCTGGAAGATCATCCCGACGCGCTGGCGGAAACGGCGCAGGCCTTCGGCGTCGAGGGCGGTGACGTCTTCGCCCTCGACCAGGATGCGGCCGCCGCTGGGCTCCTCGAGGCGGTTGATCAGGCGCAGCAGGGTGCTCTTGCCGGCACCGGAATGGCCGATCAGGCCGAAAATCTGCCCGGCCTGGATGTTCAGGCGGGTCGGTTGCAAGGCGGGGATTTCCCGACCGGCAACTCGATAGGTCTTGTGGACGTCGTGGAATTCGATCACTGGGCGAACCTTGTGGGTGCGGCGATGCTGTTACGGCTGGAGCACGGGCTTGGCGGGAAGCATGGGCGGTCAGCTAAACCGAGCATTTTACCTTGCTTTCTTATGCATTATTAATATTTATTGGTGATGAAAAAACATTGAAATGGAATAAGCGTCTGGCTCGCTCCCGACAAGCGCTTTCTGCTGCGGCCGGGGCTGGACCGGCCTCAATTCCGGGGGGTAAGTATCAATCGGGTCGGCTTGTCGGCCTGTACGACATGGCTGAGATGCAGGTCGAAATCGGGTGAGAGCTTCTTCACCCGCGCCAGGAGCTGGTCGGAAACCAGCGGATAGTCGCTGTCCCGGCGCACTTCGATATGCACCCTGCAACGGTAGGCGACGACATCCGCGGCCACCGCATCGAGCACCGCACCGAGCCCGCCCTGGCCGGTGCCGTCGAGCATCGGCAGGGGCACGGCGCTGCTGGCCGCTTGCGGATCGATCAGGTGGGGAGCGCCGGGCAGCGGCTTCAGTTCGCCGTCGGGCGGCGTCTGGATGATCTGCTGCATCTGCTGCTGGGCCGCCTGCTGCATGCGTCGGGCCTGCTCGGCGCGGGCGGGATCGACCTTGGCGCGGTTGATCGCACCGTCCAGCCCGGCGGTCAGCGCCGGCGCCTTGGGCATCAGTCCGCGGGCATGGCCGAGGGCACTGGTGGCGGTGTTGAGGTCTCCTTGGCGCAGCGCGGTTTCCCCGCGCTGCATGTAGGCCTCGGCCAACTGGCGGCGGAATGCTTCGACGCGCTCGTCGCCGGCGGCTGCGCTGCGCAGGGCCAGCCATTGTTGCTCGGCCTGTTCGAGCTTGCCGGCGGCCAGGGTTTCCTGCAGTTCGGCATAGGGATCGGCGGGCTGCGCCTGGGGCGCGACCACCGGCGTCGGTTGCGACGACGCATTGCCCTGGCAGGCGCTGACCAGCAGCGCCGCCGCCAGGATGGACAGCAGGCGAAAGAAGGACGACATCATTCCTGCGGGTTCTCGTTTGGTCAAAAAATCGCCAGATTCTACACCGTGCGGCGGGGCAGGACAAAACTCAGCAGGAACAGGCCGGCGGCGCTGACCACGATCGAGGGGCCGGCGGGGGTATCCTTGAACCAGGACAGGGCCAGGCCGGCGCACACCGCGACCAGTCCCAGCAGGCTGGCGCCGACCGCCATCTGCTCGGGACTGCGGGCATGGCGCTGGGCGGCGGCGGCGGGAATGATCAGCAGCGAGGTGATCAGCAGTACGCCGACGATCTTCATCGCCACGGCGATGACGATGGCGATCAGCAACATCAGCGCCAGGCGGATCGCTCCGACCGGCAGGCCTTCCACCTTCGCCAGTTCCTCGTGCACGGTGATCGCCAGCAGCGGCCGCCAGAGGAAGCAGATCAGTGCCAGGACCAGCGCGCTGCCGGCGATTATCCACAGCAGGTCGCTGGCGCTCACCGCCAGCAGATCGCCGAACAGGTAGGCCATCAGGTCGACCCGCACTTCCTTCATGAAGCTCAGGGTGACCAGGCCCAGCGACAGGGTGCTGTGGGCGAGGATGCCCAGCAGGGTGTCGGCGGCCAGCGGCTGGCGCTGCTGCAGGGTCACCAGCAGCACCGCGAGCAGCACGCAGCCAACGGTCACTGCCAGGGTCGGGCTGACATCGAGGAGGAAACCCAGGGCTACCCCGAGCAGTGCGGCGTGGGACAGGGTATCGCCGAAATAGGCCATCCGCCGCCAGACCACGAAGGAGCCCAGGGGGCCAGCCACCAGGGCCAGGGCGAGGCCGGCGAGGAGGGCGTTGAGCAGGAAGTCAGCCATGGTTGCAGTCGGGGCCGTGCTTGTGGACAGGAGTGAAGCGGGTGCCTGGAGGCAAGGCGCCGGGACCGGCCTTGACCACCTCGCCGTGGAGGTCGTGGGCGTGGTCGTGATGGTGGTGGTAGATCGCCAGGCTGCGAGCGTCCTGGCCGAACAGCTCGACGAAGGCCGGGTCGCCGCTGACCTGCTCGGGGTGCCCTGAGCAGCAGACATGGCGGTTCAGGCAGACCACCTGGTCGGTGGCGCTCATCACCAGGTGCAGGTCGTGGGAGACCATCAGCACACCGCAGCCGTAGCGGTCGCGCAGTTTGCCGATGAGGCGGTAGAGTTCGGCCTGGCCGGCGACGTCGACGCCCTGCACCGGCTCGTCGAGCACCAGCAGCTCGGGCTTGCGCAGCAGGGCGCGGGCCAGCAGCACGCGTTGCAGTTCGCCACCGGAAATGCTTTGCAGCGGGCGCTCCAGCACGTGCGCCGCGCCGACCTCGCGCAACGCCGCCAGCGCCTGCTCGCGCCTGACCCCGGGTACCAGGCGGAGGAAGCGCAGTACGCTGAGCGGCAGGGTGGCGTCGACGTGGAGTTTCTGCGGCATGTAGCCGATGGTCAGCCGCGGCCGTCGCCAGACCTCGCCGACGTGCGGCTTGAGCAGGCCGAGCACGCTGCGTACCAGGGTGGTCTTGCCGGCGCCGTTGGGGCCGATCAGGGTGACGATCTGGCCGGGCTCGATGGCCAGGTCGACATCGCTCAGCACCGCCTGGCCGTTGAAGGACACGCCGACCTGGGTCAGCCGCACCAGCGCGTTGTCCATCAGGCGTCCTTCTGGTCCCGGCAGGTGCCGCAGAGGCCGACCACCTCGACGGTCTGGCTTTCCACGGCGAAGCCGACGCTGTTCGCTCCGGCGACGATGGCCCGGCTGATATCCGGCTGTTCCAGCTCGATCGCGGTGTGGCAGGTGCGGCAGATGAGGAACTGGCCCTGGTGGCTGTGCTCCGGGTTGTTGCAGCCGACGAA
>NZ_SCND01000172.1:0-12239 GCF_005503585.1 Pseudomonas sp. 2VD | reverse complement strand
GAAGACGTCCCTTTCGCGAATCAGTCGCTCTTGCCGGGCATCGGCATGGGGAACGGCATGACGTTGCCCGCGCCCTTGGCCTCGCTGATCTTCGGCGTACCCAGGCGCTCGACCTCGTCGATGCGGACGATCGCGTGCATCGGCACGAAGCTGCGCAGAACGCCTTCGAACTGCGCCTTGAGCTTCTCCTCGCTGGGGTCCACCACCACCTGGGTGCGCTCGCCGAAGACGAACTCCTCGATTTCCAGGAAGCCCCACAGATCGCTCTGGTAGATCTGCTTGGCATACATCTCGAAGACCTGGCCCTGGTTGAGGAAAATCACCTTGTAGATGGGGTTTTCGCGCTTGTTCATGGCGGGGAAAGCAATGCCGGAAAATGAAGGGCGCGAATCATAGCACAGCCTTTCGGCCAGCAACGCTAGGAACCGGGGGCCCCGCCCTCTATAATGCGCGGTCCTTTTCGAACTGTCCGACGAAGCGCATGGCCAAGAAGCTTTTCATCGAAACCCACGGCTGCCAGATGAACGAGTACGACTCGTCGCGAATGGCGGACCTGCTCGGTGAACACCAAGCCCTCGAGGTGACCGAAAACGCCGCCGAGGCCGACGTCATCCTGCTCAATACCTGCTCGATCCGCGAGAAGGCCCAGGAAAAGGTGTTTTCCAAGCTCGGCATGTGGCGCGAGCTGAAGCAGCAGAATCCCGACCTGGTGATCGGCGTCGGCGGCTGCGTGGCCAGCCAGGAAGGCGCCGCGATCCGTGAGCGCGCGCCCTATGTCGACGTGGTCTTCGGCCCGCAGACCCTGCACCGCCTGCCGGAAATGATCGACGCCGCGCGCAGCACGCGCAAGCCGCAGGTCGACGTGTCCTTCCCGGAAATCGAGAAATTCGACCGCCTGCCGGAACCGCGGGTCGATGGCCCCACCGCCTTCGTCTCGGTGATGGAAGGCTGCAGCAAGTACTGCAGCTTCTGCGTGGTGCCCTACACCCGCGGCGAGGAAGTCAGCCGACCATTCGACGACGTGATCGCCGAAGTGATCCACCTGGCCGAGAACGGCGTCCGCGAAGTCACCCTGCTGGGACAGAACGTCAACGGCTTCCGCGGCCTGACCCACGATGGCCGCCTGGCCGACTTCGCCGAACTGCTGCGGGTGGTCGCCGCCGTCGACGGTATCGAGCGCATCCGCTATACCACCTCGCACCCGCTGGAATTCTCCGACGCGCTGATCCAGGCCCACGCCGAGGTGCCGGAGCTGGTGAAATTCATCCACCTGCCGGTGCAGTCGGGCTCCGACCGCGTGCTGGCGGCGATGAAGCGCAACCATACCGTGCTGGAATACAAGTCGCGTATCCGCAAGCTGAAGGCCGCGGTACCGGACATCTGCATCAGCTCCGACTTCATCGTCGGTTTCCCCGGCGAAACCGAGAAGGACTTCGAGCAGACCATGAAGCTGGTGGAGGACGTCGGCTTCGACTTCTCCTTCTCCTTCATCTACAGCGCGCGGCCCGGCACGCCCGCCGCCGACCTCGCCGACGACCTGCCGGAAGAAGTGAAGAAACAGCGCCTGCAGATCCTCCAGAGCCGCATCCACCAGCAAGGCTACGAGATCAGCCGGCGCATGGTCGGCAGCACCCAGCGGATCCTGGTCACCGACTTCTCGAAGAAGGACCCGGGCATGCTCCAGGGGCGTACCGAGAACAACCGGATCGTCAACTTCCGCTGCGACAATCCACGCCTGATCGGCCAGTTCGCCCAGGTGCACATCGACGACGCGCTGCCGCACTCGCTGCGCGGTACCCTGATCGACAGCACCCTGCATTGAGGCCGACGACCGTACGGCGGGCTCGCTGAACCTTCCCGCCGCCACGGTGCACCAACGTTTCAGCGGGAACCGGGAAAGCGCCGCCGCGATACGGCAACTTTGCGCGACGATATCCAGCGGTTATTCTCTTCCCTATCAATCAGCCACTGGCGAGTACGACAGAACACCTTGAACGCCCCCCAGGAACTTCATCGCTTTATCCTCGAGCCGTTCGACGCCCGCAGCTTCGCGACACTTTGCGGGCAGTTCGACGAGCATCTCCACCAGATCGAGAAACGCCTCGACATCGAGATCCGCAACCGCGGCAACCAGTTCGAACTGGCCGGCGAACCGCGCCGGACCAAGGTCGCCGAACGCCTGCTGCAGCGTCTCTACCGCGAGGCGCAGAACGGCACCGATCTCACCCCCGACACCGTGCACCTGTACCTGCAGGAGTCCGGCCTGGAAGACCTCGAGGAATTGCAGAGCGCGCCGCAGGTCACCCTGAAGTCGCGCAAGGCGCACATCCGCCCGCGCGGCGCCAACCAGCAGCGCTACGTCAAGGCGATCCTCGACCACGACATCAACTTCGGCATCGGTCCGGCTGGCACCGGCAAGACCTACCTCGCCGTGGCCTGCGCCGTCGACGCCCTGGAGCGCGAGCAGATCCGCCGCATCCTGCTGGTGCGCCCGGCGGTCGAGGCCGGCGAGAAGCTCGGTTTCCTTCCCGGCGACCTGTCGCAGAAGATCGACCCCTACCTGCGCCCGCTCTACGACGCGCTCTACGAGATGCTCGGCTTCGAACACGTGGCCAAGCTGATCGAGCGCAACGTCATCGAGGTCGCGCCGCTGGCCTACATGCGCGGGCGCACGCTGAACAACAGCTTCATCATCCTCGACGAGAGCCAGAACACCACCGTCGAGCAGATGAAGATGTTCCTCACCCGGATCGGCTTCGGCTCCACCGCGGTGATCACCGGCGACGTCACCCAGGTCGACCTGCCCCGCGGCACCCGCTCCGGCCTCAAGCACGTGATCGAGGTCCTGCAGGACGTCCCCGGCATCAGCTTCACCCATTTCAAGCCCAAGGATGTGGTCCGCCACCCGCTGGTGCAGCGTATCGTCGAAGCCTACGAGCGCCATGAGAACCGCCAGCAAGGCCAGGTGCGGCCGGTCGAGGGAACGGGCAAGGGCGGTCACGATGCCGCTTGAGCTCGACCTGCAGGTCGCCAGCGCCGCCCCGGACCTGCCCTCCGAAGCACAGTTCCGCGCCTGGTGCGAACTGGCCCTGCGCCAGCGTCCGGAGTCGGAGCTGACCATCCGCCTGGTGGACGAGGCCGAAGGCCTGGAACTGAACAGCACCTACCGGCACAAGGACTACGCGACCAACGTGCTGTCCTTCCCCGCCGATGTCCCGGACGAGCTTCTCGATATCCCGCTGCTCGGCGACCTGGTGATCTGCGCCCCGGTGGTCGCCCGCGAAGCCCTGGAACAGCGCAAGCCGTTGCAGGCCCACTGGGCCCACCTGGTGATCCACGGCTGCCTGCACCTGCTCGGCTACGACCACATCGACGACGCCGAAGCGGAAGAAATGGAAACACTGGAACGTGAATTGCTGGCGGAACTGGGTCATCCCGATCCGTACGCCTGCGACGACGAAGAGCCACCGAGCAAGGAAAAATGAGCGAAGACCGATCGAGCAACGGGCACAAGTCCTGGCTGGACAAGATCACCCAGGCTTTTGCCCACGAGCCGAGAAACCGCCAGGAGCTCCTCGAGCTGCTGCGCGATGCCCACGACAACAAGCTGCTGGACAGCGAGGCGCTGTCCATCGTCGAGGGGGCGATCCAGGTCGCCGACCTGCAGGTGCGCGACATCATGGTGCCGCGCTCGCAGATGATGAGCATCCGCTCGACCCAGACGCCGAAGGAATTCCTTCCGGCCATCATCGAAGCCGCCCACTCGCGCTACCCGGTGGTCGGCGAAAGCCTCGACGACGTCATGGGCGTACTGCTGGCCAAGGACCTCCTGCCACTGATCCTGCACAACGACGAGCGTCCCTTCGACATCAAGGAACTGCTGCGTCCGGCTACCTTCGTCCCCGAATCCAAGCGCCTCAACGTGCTGCTCCGCGAATTCCGCGCCAACCGCAACCACATGGCCATCGTCATCGACGAATACGGCGGCGTGGCCGGCCTGGTGACCATCGAGGACGTGCTGGAACAGATCGTCGGCGATATCGAGGACGAGCACGACGTCGAGGAAGACAGCTACATCAAGCCGCTGCCCAGCGGCGATTTCATCGTCAAGGCGCTGACCCCCGTGGACGCCTTCAACGACTTCTTCGGCTCGGAATTCTCCGACGAGGAATTCGATACCGTGGGCGGCCTGGTGATGAGCGCCTTCGGCCACCTGCCCAAGCGCAACGAAGTGGTCGAGCTGGGCGAGTTCCGTTTCCGCGTGCTCAACGCCGACAGCCGCCGCGTCCACCTGCTGCGCCTGTCTCCCCTGCAGAACTGAGCGCGCCCCCTCCGCCGCGGCGGAGGGGGCATCTTCCCGCGCCGTCCTTCTGGCGTCTCGCCAGCCCCTCCTTTACTCTTGCGCCTTGCGCCAGACTCCCCTGTCGCCGCGGACGTTGCCGTCCGGCAGCCGAAGGCGGCCCCGGTCTGCGCAGTCGGACATTGAACAGGCTCTAAGGACATTCGATGCGTTGGATTTCTCGTCCCGGCTGGCCCGGACACCTGCTGGCACTCGCCGCAGGCGCGCTCACACCCCTGGCCCTGGCGCCCTTCGACTACTGGCCGCTGGCGATCCTCTCGATCGCCCTGCTCTATCTCGGCTTGCGCGGCCTTCCCGGCAAGTCCGCCCTGTGGCGCGGCTGGTGGTACGGTTTCGGCGCGTTCGGCGCCGGCACCAGCTGGATCTACGTCAGTATCCATGACTACGGCGCCGCCTCGGTGCCGCTGGCAAGCTTCCTCATGCTCGGCTTCACCGCCGGCGTCGCCTTCTTCTTCGCCCTGCCGGCCTGGCTGTGGGCGCGCTGCCTGCGCCGCGACAACGCGCCGCTGGGCGACGCCCTGGCGTTCGCCGCCCTGTGGCTGGCACTGGAGCTGTTCCGCAGTTGGTTCCTTACCGGTTTCCCCTGGCTCTACGCCGGCTATAGCCAGTTGCAGGGACCGCTGGCCGGGCTGGTGCCGGTGGGTGGCGTATGGCTGTCCTCCTTCGTCATCGCCCTCAGCGCGGCCCTGCTGGTGAACCTGCCGCGCCTCTTCCCGCACGGTGCCAGCCTGCTTCTGGGGCTGGTCCTGCTGCTCGGCCCGTGGGCGGCCGGCCTCTATCTCAAGGGCCACGCCTGGACCCATTCGGCCGGCGAACCGCTGAGGGTAGTGGCGATCCAGGGCAACATCGCCCAGGAGCTGAAATGGGACCCGAATCAGGTCCGCGCGCAACTCGACCTCTACCGCGACCTGAGCCTGCCGCAGCAGGACGTCGACCTGATCGTCTGGCCGGAAACCGCGGTGCCGATTCTCCAGGACATGGCCAGCGGCTACCTCGGCGCCATGGGCCAGGTCGCCGACGAGAAGAACGCCGCGCTGATCACCGGGGTCCCGGTGCGCGAACGTCTCGCCGACGGCAAGAGTCGCTACTTCAACGGCATCACCGTGGTCGGCGAAGGCGCGGGCACCTACCTCAAGCAGAAGCTGGTGCCGTTCGGCGAGTACGTGCCGCTGCAGGACCTGCTGCGCGGCCTGATCGCCTTCTTCGACCTGCCGATGTCCGACTTCGCTCGCGGCCCGGCCGACCAGCCGCTGCTCAAGGCCAAGGGCTACGAGATCGCCCCGTACATCTGCTACGAAGTGGTCTACCCGGAGTTCGCTGCCGCGCTCGCGGCGCAGAGCCAGGTGTTGCTGACAGTGAGCAACGACACCTGGTTCGGCACTTCCATAGGCCCGTTGCAGCACCTGCAGATGGCGCAGATGCGCGCCCTGGAAAGCGGTCGCTGGATGATCCGCGCGACCAACAACGGCGTCACCGGCCTGATCGATCCCTATGGCCGAATCGTCCGGCAGATCCCGCAGTTCCAGCAGGGCATCCTGCGCGGCGAGGTTATTCCCATGCAGGGCCTGACGCCCTATCTGCAATACCGCGTCTGGCCGCTGGCCGGGCTGGCCGGCGTGCTGCTGCTATGGGCTCTGCTCGGCCGCCAGTTGCGCCCGCAGGAGCGACGCCTGTTCGGCTGAAGCCAGCCCCTTCTGGATAGACCGGCGCCCCTGCGGCGCCGGTTGCGTCTCAGCGGTAGAACAGGCGATAGCCGACCAGGCCGATCGCCTCGTTCAGCAGCATGCCGCTCTGCCAGAAGGCCTGCGCTTCCGGCAGCCAGCCGCCGAAGGGCCGCAGGTTGGCCCCGCCGAGGAAGCCGACCGGCGCCGGGATCACCTCGAACCCCTGGCGCTCGAAGCTCCAGCGTGCCCGCTGCATGTGCCAGGCCTGGGTCACCAGCACCACCCGGCGCACGCCGGCCTCGCGCAACTGCGGGGCGCTCAGGGTGGCGTTTTCCCAGGTAGTACGGCTGAGACCTTCCTGCCAGCGCGTCGGCACGCCGAAGTCCTGCAGCAGGGCATTGGCCATCAGCGCCGCCTCGCTGGGCGGGCGTCCGTAATGCAACCCGCCGCTGATCAGTACCGGCAGCGCCGCGGTCTTGGCCAGCCGCGCGGCATAGCGCAGCCGCTCGGCCGCCAGCAGGCTCGGCGCATCGTCGCCCCAGGCCGGGTCGTTGGTCTGCCGGCCGGCACCGAGGATGACGATGGCGTCGGCGTGCTGCGCCAGGCCCGGCAGATCCTCCGCCAGCAGGGCCGGTTCGCTTTCGAGCCAGCGCCCCATCCACTCCACGCTGAGCGGCATGCTCATCAGCCACAGACCGAAGAACCCGCAGACACCGCACAGCCGCGCCAGCCGCGGTCGGCTGGTGCGCCACCAGAAAGCGAAAAACAGCAGCAGCAACAGGCCGCCCGGCGGCAGCAGCAGTTGCTTGAAGAAATAACGGATCGGCATCGCCCCCTCCCTGTCGGAAGAGGCAATCTAAAGGATTGCGCGACGCCTGGCGAAACTTCCGGGAAGGAGACCCTAGCGGTCGTTGCCCGAACGGAACAGTTGCGAGCCGCAATGGCCGCACGGCAACACGCCATGCCCCTTGCTCCACTGCACCGGCGCACCGCAGAGCGCACAGAGCAGTTGCCGCTGTTTCAACGAGACGTGCCGACGCGGCGCCGGCGGTTGCGGCCGGGGCGGCCGGGGTGTCCTGCCGGGCTGGCGCTCGAGCAGCGCCAGCTCCTCGGCGGCCGCATGCCAGCCGCGCAACCAGTGCAGGTCCTGGTCGAGATAGGCGCGTATCAGCCCCATCTCCGCTTCGCTCAAACCACGCAACTCAAGCTCCGTGGGATGCTCGTCACGCAGGCGCTCGGCCGTATCCGCTTCATCCAGAGCCAGGGCGAGACGCTGCAGCAGCCTCTCGTACAGCCCACCTCCCGTCACACTCGCGCGTTGCAGCTCAGCCATCGAACACCTCTGAAGGTACCACTGGGCAGCCAGCCATCGACGGCCCATAGGGCAAGCTTAGCGTTCCCGTTCGGCTGAACCGCCCCCGGCGACAAACGGCGCGGGCTATCGACAGGAGTGGGGGTCATGTATGCTACGAGGCTTTCGAACAGTCACGTCTAAGTAGCGCCATGCACGAGCAATATCAGCCACTCGAGATCGAAACCCAGGCCCAGAACTACTGGAAAGAACACCAGTCCTTCCTCGTCAGGGAGCTACCCGACAAGGAGAAGTTCTACTGCCTGTCGATGTTCCCGTATCCGAGCGGCAAGCTGCACATGGGCCACGTGCGCAACTACACCATCGGCGACGTGATCAGCCGCTACCACCGCATGCAGGGCCGCAACGTGCTGCAGCCGATGGGCTGGGACGCGTTCGGCATGCCGGCGGAAAACGCCGCGATGAAGAACAACGTCGCCCCGGCGGCCTGGACCTACGACAACATCGCCTACATGAAGTCGCAGCTGGACAGCCTCGGCCTGGCGATCGACTGGAGCCGCGAGGTCACCACCTGCAAGCCGGACTACTACCGCTGGGAGCAGTGGCTGTTCACCCGCCTGTTCGAAAAAGGGGTGATCTACCGCAAGAACGGCACGGTCAACTGGGACCCGGTCGACCAGACCGTACTCGCCAACGAGCAGGTGATCGACGGGCGCGGCTGGCGCTCCGGCGCGCTGATCGAGAAGCGCGAGATCCCGATGTACTACTTCAAGATCACCGCCTACGCCGAGGAACTGCTGGAGAGCCTCGACAACCTGCCCGGCTGGCCGGAGCAGGTGAAGACCATGCAGCGCAACTGGATCGGCAAGTCGCGCGGGATGGAGATCGGCTTCCCCTACGACCAGGCCTCCATCGGCCACGCCGGCCAACTGAAGGTGTTCACCACCCGTCCGGACACCCTGATGGGCGCCACCTACGTCGCCGTCGCCGCCGAACACCCGCTGGCCACCCAGGCCGCGCAGAACGACCCGCAGTTGCAGGCGTTCATCGACGAATGCAAGCGCGGCGGCGTCGCCGAAGCCGACATCGCCACCCAGGAGAAGAAAGGCATGGCCACTTCCCTGTTCGTCGAACACCCGCTGACCGGCGACAAGCTGCCGGTATGGGTCGCCAACTACGTGCTGATGAACTACGGCGAAGGCGCGGTGATGGCGGTGCCCGGCCATGACGAGCGCGACTTCGAGTTCGCCAACAAGTACGGCCTGCCGATCCGCCAGGTGATCGCCAAGGTCGAGGGCGACGACGACTTCGAGTCCAGCGTCTGGAAGGAGTGGTACGGCGCCAAGGATGAGTCCGTGCTCACCGTCAACTCCGGCAAGTACGACAACCTCGGCTACCAGGCCGCCTTCGACGCCATCGGCGCCGACCTCGAGGCCAAGGGCCTGGGCCAGGCGCGCACCCAGTTCCGCCTGCGCGACTGGGGCATCAGCCGCCAGCGCTACTGGGGCTGCCCGATCCCGATCATCCACTGCGAGGCTTGCGGCGACGTCCCGGTGCCGGCCGACCAGTTGCCGGTGGTGCTGCCGGAAGACGTGGTACCGGACGGCTCCGGTTCGCCGCTGGCGAAGATGCCGGAATTCTACGAATGCAGCTGCCCGAAATGCGGCCAGCCGGCCAAGCGCGAAACCGACACCATGGACACCTTCGTCGAGTCGTCCTGGTATTTCGCCCGCTACGCCTGCCCGCAGTTCGAAGGCGGCATGCTGGACAAGAAGGCGGCCGACTACTGGCTGCCGGTCGACCAGTACATCGGCGGCATCGAGCACGCCATCCTGCACCTGCTCTATGCGCGCTTCTTCCACAAGCTGATGCGCGACGAGGGCCTGGTCGGCAGCGACGAGCCGTTCAAGAACCTGCTGACCCAGGGCATGGTGGTCGCCGATACCTACTACCGGACCACCGCCAACGGCGGCAAGGACTGGTTCAACCCGGCCGACGTCGAGGTCGAGCGTGACGCCAAGGCCAAGGTCGTCGGCGCACGCCTGAAGAGCGACGGCCAGCCGGTCGAGATCGGCGGCACCGAGAAGATGTCGAAGTCGAAGAACAACGGCGTCGACCCGCAATCGATGATCGACCAGTACGGTGCCGATACCTGCCGCCTGTTCATGATGTTCGCCTCGCCGCCGGACATGAGCCTGGAGTGGTCGGACGCCGGCGTCGAGGGCGCCAACCGCTTCCTCCGCCGCGTCTGGCGCCTGGCTCACGCCCATGTCAGCGCCGGCCTCCCCGGCGCGCTGGACGTCGCCGCCCTGAACGACGCGCAGAAGCAGGTCCGCCGCGCCATCCACCTGGCGATCAGGCAGGCCAGCCAGGATGTCGGCCAGCACCACAAGTTCAACACCGCCATCGCCGCGGTGATGACCCTGATGAACGTGCTGGAGAAGGCGCCGAACCAGGACGCCCAGGACCGCGCCCTGATCCAGGAAGGCCTGGAAACCGTGGTCCTGCTGCTGGCGCCCATCACTCCGCACATCTGCCACGTGCTCTGGGGCCAGCTCGGCCATGCCGAAGCGGTGATCGATGCGCGCTGGCCGAGCGTCGACGAGAGCGCACTGGTGCAGGACACCCTGCAACTGGTGGTGCAGGTCAACGGCAAGCTGCGCGGGCACATCGACGTGGCCGCCAGCGCCAGCCGCGAGGATGTCGAGGCCGCCGCGCGCGCCAACGAGAACGTGCTGCGTTTCACCGAAGGCCTGAGCATCCGCAAGGTCATCGTGGTACCGGGCAAACTGGTCAACATCGTCGCCAACTGATACGCGATTCCATTGGACGCCCCCGGCCATCCGGGGGCGCTGATCAACAGGAGTGAGGGAAGCTTGATGAAACGTATCCTGACCAGCGCCGCGCTGATCGGTATGACCACCCTGCTGGCCGCCTGCGGCTTCCAACTGCGCGGCCTGGGCGATGCGCAATTCGCGCTCAAGGAAATCGACGTGTCCGCGCGCAACGCCTACGGCCCGACCGTGCGCGAACTGAAGGAAACCCTGGAAAACAGCGGCGTGAAGGTCACCAGCAACGCGCCCTACCACCTGGTGCTGGTCCGCGAGGACAACCAGCAGCGCACCGTCAGCTACACCGGTTCCGCGCGCGGCGCGGAGTTCGAGCTGACCAACACGATCAACTACGAGATCGTCGGCGCCAACGACCTGGTCCTGATGAGCAACCAGGTACAGGTGCAGAAGGTCTACGTGCACGACGAAAACAACCTGATCGGTTCCGACCAGGAAGCCGCGCAGCTGCGCAGCGAGATGCGGCGCGACCTGATCCAGCAGTTGTCCATGCGCCTCCAGACGCTGACCCCGGCGCAACTCGACGAAGCCCAGCGCCAGGCAGAAGCCAAGGCCAAGGCGGAAGCCGAAGCCCTGCGCGCCGCCGACGAGGCGGAGCGCCAGCGCCGCGCCGCCGAGCCGCAGCAGTCGCCGATCGAGTTCCCCACCCCGTGATGCCCCGGGGCCGGTTTCGCCGGCCCCGTCTTCTCCTATGAAGCTGACTCCCGCGCAACTCGCCAAGCACCTCCAGGGCCCCCTGGCGCCCGTCTATGTCGTCAGCGGCGATGAACCGCTGCTCTGCCAGGAAGCCTGCGATGCCATTCGCCAGGCCTGCCGCGAGCGCGACTTCGGCGAGCGCCAGGTATTCAATGCCGAAGCCAACTTCGATTGGGGCCTGCTGCTGGAGGCCGGCGCCAGCCTGTCGCTGTTCGCCGAGAAGCGCCTGATCGAACTGCGCCTGCCCTCCGGCAAGCCCGGCGACAAAGGCGCGGCGATTCTCCAGGAATACCTGCAACGGCCGCCGGAAGACACCGTGCTCCTGCTCAGCCTGCCCAAGCTCGATGGCAGCACGCAGAAGACCAAGTGGGCCAAGGCCCTGATCGATGGCAACGCCGCGCAGTTCATCCAGGTCTGGCCGGTCGACGTCCACCAGTTGCCGCAGTGGATTCGCCAGCGCCTGTCCCAGGCCGGCCTGTCCGCCAGCCCCGAAGCCCTGGAGCTGATCGCCGCGCGCGTGGAAGGCAACCTGCTCGCCGCCGCCCAGGAAATCGAAAAGCTCAAGCTGCTCGCCGAGGGCAACCAGATCGACGCCGCCACCGTACAGGCCGCGGTCGCCGACAGCGCACGCTTCGATGTCTTCGGCCTGATCGACGCGGCCCTTGGCGGTGAAGCGGCCCACGCTCTGCGCATCCTGGAAGGACTGCGCGGCGAAGGCATCGAGCCGCCGGCGATCCTCTGGGGCCTGGCCCGCGAGATCCGCCTGCTGGCTGGCCTGTCCCAACAATACGGCCAGGGCATCCCGCTGGAGAAAGCCTTCGCCCAGGCGCGTCCGCCGGTCTGGGACAAGCGCCGTCCGCTGCTGACCCGTGCCCTGCAACGCCACTCCAGCAGCCGCTGGAACCAGATGCTGCGGGATGCCCAGTTGATCGACGCGCAGATCAAGGGACAGGCACCCGGCAGCCCCTGGAGCGGTCTCTCGCTTCTCGCCCTGACCCTCGCCGGCCAGCGCCTCGGCCTGCCGGCAGCCTGAAGGCGCAACCGGCACTGGACAATCCGCGGCGACAGGCAGATGATGCGCGCGCTGGCGAGCGCCAGCCCGATCACCTTCGAGGACCTCTGCCATGGCAAAGAAAAGCAAGCGGCCGAACAAGGCCAAATCCCTGGTCGCCCAGCCACTGTTCCGCAGCCGCCAGGAACAGGCGAAGAAAGGCAAAGGCAGCTACCGCCGCGAAGCCTCCCGTAACTGGGAGGCTTCTTTCGTTATGGCGGCCTGAAACAGCCGCTGGTCCATCCTCCCGCAACGCCCTCCTCACCCACGCGCCCCGCCTACCCCGCCCGAAGCCCGTCGACAAGAC
>NZ_SCND01000171.1:0-12243 GCF_005503585.1 Pseudomonas sp. 2VD | reverse complement strand
GGACTGGCTGGCGGCGGAGTCCGCCAGCCAGTCCAGCCAGCGCCGGCGCAAACCGTCGTCTAGCTCCAGCGGCGCCTCCAGCAGCGCGCCGAGGATTTCCCGGGTGAGTACCGCCTCGGCCTCTGCCAGGCCGGCGAAGGGCTGTGCGGCCGGCAGTTCCATGGAGCCTTCGGCCCGTGGCGCCAGGCGCGGTACCAGCACCGCGCCGAGGCTCGCCACGCCACCGCCGAGCACCGCCGCGCAGGCGCTCTCCACGCCAGCCTGGGCGCACAGCGCGGCCTCCACCTCGCCCAACTCGATGCGCTGGCCGCGCACTTTCACCTGCTGGTCGACCCGACCGAGGAATTCCAGGGTACCGTCGCCCCAGTAGCGACCGCGATCGCCGGTGCGATACCAGCGGCCCTGGGCATCGTGGACGAAGCGCCGGGCGCTGAGTTCGGGATCGTTGCGATAACCGCGGGCCAGGCTGGCGCCGCCGATCCACAACTCGCCGACCACCAGGTCCGGCACGTCGCGCCCGTGGGCGTCGACCACCCGGTAGGCCTGTCCCGGCAATGGCCGGCCGTAGGGAATCGAACGCCAGTGCGGCGGCACCGTATCGACGCTCTGCAGGTTCGACCAGATGCCCGCTTCGGTAGCGCCACCCAGCACATGCAGGCGGCAGCCTTCGGCACAACGTGGGCGCAGGCGGCCGGGCAGGTCCAGGGCCACCCAGTCGCCGGACAGCAGCACCGCCCGCAGACTGCGATAGTCGGCCTGGCTCGCCGGCAGGCTGAGGGCCATCTCCAGCAAGGCCGGCGCCGAGTTCCACAGGCTCACCGCATGCCGCTGGATAGCCTCCGCCCAGGCGGCGGCATCGCGCGCCTGTTCCTGGGCCGGCAGGACCAGGCTGGCACCGGCGCCGAGGCCGCCGAACAGGTCGAAGACCGACAGATCGAAGTCCAGCGCGGAGACCGCCAGCAAGCGGTCCGCTGCGTCCACCCGCAGCAGGTCGAGCAGCGCGTCGATGGTATTGATCGCCGCCGCGTGGCTGACCTCGACGCCCTTGGGCACCCCGGTGGAGCCCGAGGTGTAGATCACATAGGCGCTGGCCTGCGGCGCCAGCGGCACGGGGACGGCCAGCGCCGGGCCGCGCAGCAGGCGCTGGACATCCAGGCGCGGCGGCAAGGCCTGCGGATCGTCCTCCTCGGTGATCGCCAGGCATACCCCGGCGGCCTCTTCGATCAGGCGCCGCCGTGCGGGCGGCTGGTCGATGTCCAGCGGCACGTAGCAGGCGCCTGCGGCGAGCACACCGAATACCGCCGCGACCTGCTGCGGTCCGCGCGGCAGGCTGACCTCGACCGCGTCGCCGGGGCGCACCCCGGCTTCGCGCAGGCCGCCGGCGATGCGCAGCGCACGCTCGGCCAGTTCGCCGCGGGTGACACGTTGGTCGCGATAGAGCAGCGCGTCAGCATCCGGCGCCTCGGCGGCGCGAAGGAAGAAGTCGCGATGCAGGGTGCGCGCCGTGGCGCATGCCGGCTGGCCGTTGAGCAGGGCCCGGCGCGCCTGCTGCGCCCAGGGCAACGGCAGATCGGCGGGCTGCTCCCAGGCGCTGTCGCAGAGACGCTGGAGCAGCCCCACGTAGGCTTCGAACATGGTTTCCGGCAGGCCTTCGGGGAACAGGCCGACGACGCTGTCCCAGGCCAGCAGGATACCGTCGCCCACCCGGTAGAGCTGGTGGTCGAGCCAGACCTGCGGGGTCTGCGAGAGCATGTCGTGGAGATCGCCGAAAGCGTCGCGGAAGGCCGCCGGGACGAAGCCCTCCTCGCCCAGGTTGCTGGCGAACACCACCGGCGCCGAGCGCGGCTGGCCCCGCCGGCGCGCCTCGCGGAGCACCTCCAGGGCGGGGAATGCGGCGTGGTCGATGGCTCCGTGGAGGTTGCGCTGGAAGCTCTTCACCGCCTCGGCGAAGGACACCCCGGCCTGCATCCGGCACTCCAGCAGCAAGAGGGTGGTGAAGTCGGCGATCACTTCGCCGATACGCGGGTCGTCGGCATGCCGATCGAACAACGGCACGTTGAGGAGAAATTCCGCGCTTTCGCTCCAGCGCGCCAGGACCAGCGCGAAGGTGCAGCCGAACACGCTGGACAAGGTCACGCCATGCTGCGCGGCAAGACGCTCCAGGCGCCGGCTCTCGCCGGCGGAAAGCTGGAATGCCAGGCGCCGGGTGCGCGGCTGGCGGATGCTTTCCGGCGCGCAGGCCAACGGCAGGGCCGGCGCGTCCGGCAAGCGCGGCAGGCGTTCCAGCCAGTAGTCGCGGGCCCGCGCCGCAGCCTCGGCGCGTTGCGCCGCACGGCGCGCCAGGTAGTCGGCGAAATGCAGCGCCGGCGGCTCCGCCAGGCGCTCCGGCGCCAGGTAGGCAACGCCCAGTTCGGCCAGCAGCAGGCGCAGGCTTTCGACATCGGCGGCAAGCAGGTCGAGACTCAGCCAGAGGCGATCCTCGCCGCCCGGCATGCGCACCAGCCCGAGCAGGAACACCTGGCCACGCTCCACCGCCAGGCATTCATGGGCGCGCCAGTCGCGCAGCGCCTGCCAGTCGCGCTCGGCCTCGTCCACCTGCAAGGTGCGCCAGTCCTGCATGTCGAAGCAGGACAGCGGCGGCGTCGGAAGGATCTGCTGGCGACCGTCGAGGAAGCGCGCCCGCAACATCGGGTGGCGTTGACGCACGCACTCTGCCGCCGCGGCCAGGCGCTGCGGGTCGACATCCCGCGTGCGGAATTCCAGGAAGGCATGGCAGCTGACGTTGCCCAGCACCTCGCCGGCGCCACGTCCCAGCCAGTAGGCCTGCTGCACGGAAGACAGCTCGAACGGCTGGTCGCGATCCTGCGCCGTCGGCAGCGCGACCGTTGCCGGGGCGGACAGCCGGTCCGCGCAGGCCAGCAGGTCGAGCCAGCCCCCCAGGCAGGGGCGCTGCGCCAACTGGGCGAAGTCCAGCGTCGAGCCACGCGCGCGCAGGCGTTCCTGCAGGTACATCAGGCGGATCGAGTCGAGGCCGCAGCCCAGCAGGTCGTCGTCGTCCGCCAGGGCGCGCACGTCGGCAAGCGGTTCACCGAGCAGGTCGGCGAGCTGCTCGGTCAGCCAGTCGCGCAGGGCGGTACGGGAATCGGGGGGCAGATCCATGGGGGCTCCCTAGGGCAAGCATCTGAGGTCGGTTGCCAGTTCCTGGCAACGATTATCAAATGCGACCTTATCTCACTTGACTGGGAGGCCTGGCCGGCAATGCTTTAGACAGCCGGACTGTTTCGTTAGATGCAGCGTCATCCCGCAGCGGCGACACCCCTCCCGTGGCCGGGTCGGGGGTCGTCGCGGAGACTCAGCGGATCTCGCTGGGGGAGATGCCGTAGCGCTTGCGGAAAGCGATGGAGAAATGCGCCGGGCTGTAGCCCACCCGGTAGGCCACCGTGGAGACGTTCGCCTCTTCGTCGCAGAGCATCCGGTGCGCCTCGCGCAGGCGGTATTCCTGCAGGTAGCCGAATACGCTGGCGCCGAACACCTTGCGGAAGCCGGCGGTCAGCTTGCGCGGGTTCATGCCCACGCGGCTGGCCAGCGTGTCCAGCGACGGTGGTTCCTGCAAGGCGCCGACCAGCAGGTCGCGGGCGGCGTGGATGCGCTCGACCTCCGAGCAGGTGATGCGCGGCTCCTCGACGGGGCGCCCCTCGCCGGAAAGGAACTGGGCGCTGAGCGCGGCCAACTCCAGGGCCTTGCCGCCGAGGTAGAGATCGCGGGTCGGACCGAGCATCTGGCAGGTGGCGATCTGCGAGGCCAACGCCTGCATCGCCCGCGGCGCCGGGCAGCTCATGATCCGCGGATCGCCGCCGGGACGGCGTATCAGTTGCTCGGGCAGCCAGCCGAGGCGGCTGTCCAGGGCTTCGACGCCGAGCTGGACGATGGTGTAGCGCAACGGCTTGTCGGTGCCGTAGATCTGCGCCGAGGTGAAGTCGCCGTCGTTGGCGATGGTGCACAGGCTCGGCCCCTCGATGAGGTGCTCGGGCTGGCCGGGGATCCGGCAGCGCAACTGGCCGCTCTGCACGAGGATCAGGCGCAGGCCGCGCTCCAGCGGTTCCTCGAACCAGTCCTCGCTGGCCGAACAGAAGGTTCCGGTCACCAGCTTCATGTTCGGATCGATGTGCGCGATGCCGGGCCGGTTGCCCGGTGCCGGCGCGGCGGCATCGGCCTGTGGCGGAGCAATGATGGTGATGGTCATCAGGTTTTCCTGTAGCCCGGGCGCTGCCGACGCGGCGACGCCTTCCTGGATACGTGGGGGCAGGGGGACTTTTTAGCGGAGATGGACAAAGCGCCCTGCACTCCGCCCCTGCAGCGAATGAAAAAGCCCCGCAATCGAAAGGCGCGGGCTTGCGCGGTCCCTGCCGCCCGCCAATGATAATAAATCTCATTTCCCAGCAATGGCAATCGACCGCATCCACGGAGATCGCATGACTTCCTCGCCCGTCACCCCATCGGCCGTCGACGACGCCCCCGACTGGCCCGCCGCCTTCGTCCGCCGCTATCTCGACGCCGGCCACTGGCAGGACCGGAGCTTCGCCGAAGCCCTGGCCGCCAGCGCCGCGCGCCATCCGCGGCGGATCGCGCTCTGCGACGACGACCAGCGGCTCAGCTATGCCGACCTGCTCCAGCGCTGCCGCCGCCTGGCAGCCGGACTGCGCCAGGCCGGCCTCGCACATGGCGACACGGTGGTGCTGCACCTGCCCAACGGCATCGCCTTCGTCGAGACCTGCTTCGCCCTGTTCCAGCTCGGCGTACGCCCGGTGCTCGCCCTCCCCGCCCATCGCCAGCATGAGATCAGCGGTTTCTGCCGCTTCGCCGAGGCCAAGGCCTACATCGGCGCCGAACGGATCGACGGCTTCGACCCACGGCCGATGGCCCGTGAGCTGCTCGCCAGCGGCGCCTGCCGGATGGCGCTGATCCACGGCGAGGCCGAGGCGCCGCTGCAAGCGCTGGCACCGCTGTACCAGGCCGACGCGCTGGAAGACTGCGCCGCCCGCGCCGAGGATATTGCCTGCTTCCAGTTGTCCGGCGGCACCACCGGCACGCCGAAGCTGATTCCCCGGCGTCATCGCGAGTATCTCTACAACGTCCGCGCCAGCGCCGAGGTCTGCGGCTTCGACGAGCACACGGTGTACCTCACCGGCTTGCCGATGGCGCACAACTTCACCCTCTGCTGCCCCGGGGTGATCGGCACGCTGCTGGCCGGCGGCCGCGTGGTGGTCAGCCAGCGCGCCGATCCCGAGCATTGCTTCGCCCTGATCGCCCGTGAACGGGTCACCCACACCGCCCTGGTACCGCCGCTGGCGATGCTCTGGCTGGATGCCCAGGAAAGCCGCCGCGCCGATCTATCCAGCCTGCGTCTGCTCCAGGTCGGCGGTTCCAGGCTCGGCAGCAGTGCCGCGCAACGCGTCGCACCGGTGCTCGGCTGCCAGTTGCAACAGGTGCTGGGAATGGCCGAGGGGCTGATCTGCTACACCCGCCTGGACGATCCGCCCGAACGCGTGCTGCATACCCAGGGCCGGCCGCTGTCGCCGGACGACGAAGTGCGGGTGGTCGACGCCGAGGGCCGCGAGGTCGGCCCCGGCGAGGTCGGCGAACTGACCGTGCGCGGCCCCTACACCATCCGCGGCTACTACCGCCTGCCCGAACACAACGCCAAGGCCTTCAGCGCGGACGGCTTCTACCGCACCGGCGACCGGGTCAGCCGCGACAAGGACGGCTACCTGGTGGTGGAGGGCCGCGACAAGGACCAGATCAACCGCGGCGGCGAGAAGATCGCCGCAGAAGAGGTGGAGAACCTGCTGATCGCCCATCCGCAGGTGCACGACGCCACCGTCGTGGCGATGCCCGACAGCCTGCTCGGCGAGCGCACCTGCGCCTTCGTCATCCCGCGCCAGCCGGCGCCCTCGGCGCTGAAGCTGAAGCAATACCTGCACGCCTGCGGGCTGGCCGCGTTCAAGGTGCCGGACCGCATCGAGCTGGTCCCGACCTTCCCCCAGACCGGCATCGGCAAGATCAGCAAGAAGGACCTGCGCGAGCGCCTGCGCCGCGAGCTGGAGGCCCGCGCATGAGCGCCGCCTGGGTCCGGCCGTTCCGCCTGACGCCGATGCCGCGCCTGCGCCTGGCCTGCTTCCCCCATGCAGGCGGCAGCGCCAGCTTCTTCCGTAGCTGGAGCGAACGCCTGCCACCAGACATCGACCTGCTTGCCCTGCAGTACCCGGGCCGCGAGGACCGCTTCAACGAGGCGCCGACTACCCGCCTGGAGGACCTCGCCGACGGCGCCGCCCTCGCCCTGCGCGATTTCGCCGACGCGCCCCTGGCGCTGTTCGGCCACAGTCTCGGCGCGGCGCTGGCCTACGAAACCGCCCTGCGCCTGGAAAGCGCCGGCGCGCCGCTGCGCCACCTGTTCGTCTCCGCCCATCCGGCACCGCACCGGCAACGCGGCGGCGCATTGCACCGGGGCGACGAGGCGGCGCTTCTGGAGGACGTCCGCCGCCAGGGTGGCGCCAGCGAGCTACTCGAGGACGCCGACCTGCGCGCGCTGTTCCTGCCGATCCTGCGCGCCGACTACCAGGCAATCGAGACCTACCGACGGGCGCAGCCCATCGCCCTGCCATGCTCCCTCGACGTCCTCCTCGGCGAGCACGACGAGGAAGTCAGCGCGGCCGAGGCGCAGGCCTGGAGCGACGCCAGCCGGACTCCCGCCAGGCTGCGGCGCTTTCCTGGCGGGCACTTCTACCTGAGCGAGGGGCGCGACGCGGTGATCGAGCACCTGCTGCGCCGCCTCGCACATCCCGACGCCCTTTCCCGAGAGGTTGCATGATGAAAACTCCCGAAGACTGCACCGGCCTGGCGGACATCCGCGAGGCCATCGACCGGATCGACCTGGATATCGTCCAGGCCCTCGGCCGCCGCATGGACTACGTCAAGGCGGCGTCGCGCTTCAAGGCCAGCGAGGCGGCGATTCCGGCGCCCGAGCGGGTCGCCGCGATGCTCCCCGAGCGCGCCCGCTGGGCCGAGGAAAACGGACTCGACGCGCCCTTCGTCGAGGGACTGTTCGCGCAGATCATCCACTGGTACATCGCCGAGCAGATCAAGTACTGGCGCCAGACACGGGGTGCCGCATGAGCCGGCTGGCACCCCTGAGCCAGTGCCTGCACGCCTTGCGCGGCACCTTCGAGCGCGCCATCGGCCAGGCGCAGGCGCTCGATCGTCCGGTGCTGGTGGCGGCGTCGTTCGAGATCGACCCATTGGACCCGCTGCAGGTATTCGGTGCCTGGGACGACCGGCAAACGCCCTGCCTGTACTGGGAACAGCCCGAGCTGGCGTTCTTCGCCTGGGGCTGCGCCCTGGAGCTGCAAGGCCACGGCGAACAGCGCTTCGCCCGGATCGAGGAAAACTGGCAATTGCTCTGCGCCGACGCCGTGGTCGAGGGCCCGCTGGCGCCGCGCCTGTGCGGCGGATTCCGCTTCGATCCGCGCGGCCCGCGCGAGGAACACTGGCAAGCCTTCGCCGATGCCAGCCTGATGCTCGCCGGCATCACCGTGCTGCGCGAGGGCGAACGCTACCGGGTACTCTGCCAACACCTGGCCAAGCCCGGCGAAGATGCCCTGGCCCTGGCCGCCTACCACTGCTCGGCGCTACTGCGCCTGAGGCAGCCGGCCAGGCGCCGGCCCTCGGGGCCGACCGCTGGCGCGCAGGGCGACGCTTCGGCGCAGGAGCGCAGGCAATGGGAAGCCAAGGTGAGCGACGCGGTAAGCAGTGTCCGCCAGGGACGCTTCGGCAAGGTCGTGCTGGCCCGCACCCAGGCCCGGCCTCTCGGCGACATCGAGCCGTGGCAGGTCATCGAACACCTGCGTCTGCAACATGCCGACGCCCAGCTGTTCGCCTGTCGCCGCGGCAACGCCTGCTTCCTCGGCGCCTCCCCGGAACGCCTGGTCCGCATTCGCGCCGGCGAGGCACTCACCCATGCCCTGGCCGGGACCATCGCCCGCGGCGGCGATGCCCAGGAAGATGCGCGGCTCGGACAGGCCCTGCTGGACAGCGCCAAGGACAGGCACGAACACCAGTTGGTGGTGGAGGCGATCCGTACGGCCCTGGAACCCTTCAGCGAGGTACTGGAAATCCCCGATGCGCCCGGCCTGAAACGACTGGCGCGAGTCCAGCACCTGAACACGCCGATCCGCGCCCGCCTCGCCGACGCAGGCGGCATCCTGCGGCTGCTGCAGGCGCTGCATCCGACCCCCGCGGTGGGCGGCTACCCACGCAGCGCGGCGCTGGACTACATCCGCCAGCACGAAGGGATGGATCGTGGCTGGTACGCCGCGCCGCTGGGCTGGCTCGACGGCGAAGGCAACGGCGATTTCCTGGTGGCGCTGCGCTCGGCCCTGCTCACGCCGGGCCGGGGCTACCTGTTCGCCGGCTGCGGTCTGGTAGGCGATTCGGAACCGGCCCACGAGTATCGCGAAACCTGCCTTAAGCTCAGTGCCATGCGGGAAGCTCTATCCGCCATAGGCGGCCTGGACGAAGTGCCCTTGCAGCGCGGCGTCGCCTGAAAACGAAGACCCCCTGCGGCCCGAGGGCGGCAGGGGGTCTTCGAAGGTCTGCCCGTGGCGCGGACGGGCCGCGCCGCAAGGGCGTCGCTTAGAACGGAATGTCGTCGTCGAAGCTGTCGTAGTCCTGGGCCGGTTGCGGCGCCGGTTGCTGCTGCGGGGCCGGACGCGACTGTTGCTGCGGGGCCTGCTGCGGGCGCTGCATGGGCTCGCGCGGGGCGCGCTGCGAATCGTCGCCGGAGGGGCGGCCGCCGAGCAACTGCATGTTGCCGTTGATGTCGACCACGATCTCGGTGGTGTAGCGATCCTGACCGTCCTGGCCCTGCCACTTGCGGGTGCGCAGGCTGCCTTCGACGTAGACCTGGGAACCCTTGCGCAGGTACTCGCCGGCGATCTCCGCCAGGCGGCCGAAGAACACCACGCGGTGCCATTCGGTGCGCTCCTGTTGCTGGCCGGTCTGCTTGTCCTTCCAGCTCTCGCTGGTGGCGAGGGTGATGTTGGTCACCGCATTGCCGTTGGGCATGTAGCGGGTTTCCGGGTCACCACCGACGTTACCAACCAGAATGACTTTGTTAACCCCACGGGCCATGACGTTCTCCTAAGGTTCAGCATCCGCCCGGCGCGGCCTGGGCCAGGCGCTCGAGGGCGGTGCGATCCACTTGTTGGGTATCCACTTTGACATAGACGGCGGCCTCCTCGGCCACCACCACGGCGTCTGCCACACCGGGCAACGCCCTGAATCGCTGGACCAGCACCGCGTCCTGCAGCGCGGCGGGCGCGAGCGGCAGGCGAATGCTGGTCACATAAGGCGGTTCGCGCATGGTAACAGCAATCGCCAGCCAGAGGGCAGCGAGCACCGCGCATCCGATGAACACCATGCTCAGCCCGCCGTGCTGGAACATCCAGCCGCCGAGGATGCCGCCCAGCGCCGCGCCGAGGAATTGGCTGGTGGAATACACCCCCATCGCCGTGCCCTTGCCGCCGGCCGGCGAGACCTTGCTGACCAGCGACGGCAACGAGGCTTCGAGCAGGTTGAAGGCAGTGAAGAACACCACCGTGCCGACCACCAGCATGGCCAGGCTGTGACCGAAGACCAGGAAGAACAGTTCGCAGGCCAGCAGGGTCGCCACCGCGCCGGTCAGCACGCGCTTCATGCGACGCTTCTTCTCGGCGTAGATGATGAACGGCACCATGCCGAAGAAACCGACCAGCAGCGCGGTCAGGTAGACCCACCAGTGCTGCTCCTTGGGCAGGCCACCCTCGTGCACCAGCGCCAGCGGCAAGGCGACGAAGCTGGCCATGAGGATGGCGTGGAGGATCAGGATGCCGGCGTCCAGGCGCAGCAGGTCGCCGTGCTTCAGGGTCGGCAGCAGGGCCTGGCGCGCCACGCTGGATTCGCGGTGCTGGGTCATGTGGTCCGGCTGTGGGACGAAGAACAGGATCAGCAGCAGGCCGACCAGCGCCATCCCGGCGGTGAACCAGAACAGCCCATGCAGGCCGAACAGATGGGTCAGCACCGGGCCGAGCACCATGGCCACGGCGAAGGAGACGCCGATGCTCATGCCGATCATCGCCATCGCCTTGGTCCGGTGTTGCTCGCGGGTGAGGTCGGAGAGCAGTGCCATCACCGCCGCCGAGATCGCCCCGGCGCCCTGCAGGACGCGGCCGGCGATCACCCCCCAGATGGAGTCGGCATTGGCCGCGAGGGCCGCGCCGGCGGCAAAGATCAGCAGCCCGACGACGATCACCGGGCGCCGGCCGATGCGGTCGGAAATGGTCCCGAAGGGAATCTGCAGGATCGCCTGGGTCAGGCCATAGGCGCCGATGGCCAGGCCGATCAGCGCCGGGGTCGCGCCGGCCAGGTCCTGGCCGTAGGTGGCCAGCACCGGCAGGACCATGAACATGCCGAGCATGCGGAAGGCGAATACCAGTGACAGCCCGACGGCCGCTCGCGTTTCGGTACCGCTCATCCGCTCAGTATGTGAGTCGTGCATAACACCCTCATGGAAGAAACCGCTGCAGGGCAAGGCCTCATGCCCCTGCCGATGGCGCCGCCGCCCGCTCCTGGGCGGCCGGGGCAATGCCCGCGCCGGAAAAATGCCGCGCATTCTACCAGTCCGCCCCCTCGCGGCACAGGCGCGCCACTTTGCCGCGCGCTAGCGGCCAGCCGTATAATCAGCGGTTTTCGCCCGCCATGCGAGGCCGCTGTGGATAAGATCCTGATTCGTGGGGCGCGTACCCACAACCTGAAGAACGTCGACCTCACACTGCCACGCGACAAACTGATCGTGATCACCGGTCTTTCCGGTTCCGGCAAGTCTTCCCTGGCTTTCGACACGCTCTATGCGGAAGGCCAGCGGCGCTACGTGGAATCCCTCTCGGCCTACGCCCGGCAGTTCCTGTCGATGATGGAGAAGCCGGACGTGGACACCATCGAAGGGCTGTCGCCGGCGATTTCCATCGAACAGAAGTCCACTTCCCACAACCCACGCTCCACCGTGGGTACGATCACCGAGATCTACGACTACCTGCGCCTGCTTTATGCCCGCGTCGGTACCCCGCGCTGCCCGGACCACGACATCCCGCTGGAGGCGCAGACCGTCAGCCAGATGGTCGACCAGGTCCTGGCGCTGCCGGAAGGCAGCAAGCTGATGCTGCTGGCGCCGGTGATCCGCGAGCGCAAGGGCGAGCACCTGGCGGTGTTCGACGAGATGCGCGCGCAGGGTTTCGTCCGCGCCCGGGTCGACGGCAAGCTCTACGAACTCGACGAAGTGCCGAAGCTGGATAAGCAGAAGAAGCACAGCATCGATGTGGTGGTGGACCGCTTCAAGGTTCGCGCGGACCTCCAGCAACGCCTGGCCGAGTCGTTCGAGACCGCCCTGTCCCTGGCCGACGGTATCGCCCTGGTAGCACCGATGGACGAGGACGAGGATGTCGAGGAGATCATCTTCTCGGCGCGCTTCGCCTGCCCGGTCTGCGGCCACTCGATCAGCGAGCTGGAACCCAAGCTGTTCTCCTTCAACAACCCGGCCGGCGCCTGTCCGACCTGCGACGGCCTCGGCGTGAAGCAATTCTTCGACGCGCGCCGGGTGGTCAATGGCGAGTTGACCCTGGCCGAGGGCGCGATCCGCGGCTGGGACCGGCGCAACGTCTATTACTTCCAGATGCTCGGCTCGCTGGCCCAGCATTACGGCTTCAGCCTGGAAGAACCCTTCGACGAACTCGGCGCCGAGCACCAGAAGGTGGTGCTCTACGGCTCCGGCCGGGAAAACGTCGACTTCCGCTATCTCAACGACCGCGGCGACATCGTCAAGCGTTCGCATCCCTTCGAAGGCATCCTGCCGAACCTGGAGCGGCGCTACCGCGAGACCGAGTCGGCCACGGTCCGCGAGGAGCTGGCCAAGTTCCTCAGCACCCAGCCCTGCCCGGATTGCCACGGTACCCGCCTGCGCCGCGAGGCGCGGCATGTGTGGGTCGGCGACCGGACGCTGCCGGCGATCACCGCGATGCCGGTCGGCGAAGCCTGCGAGTATGCCGCCGGACTCAGCCTGACCGGCCGCCGTGGCGAGATCGCGGCGAAGATCCTCAAGGAAATCCGCGACCGCCTGCAATTCCTGGTCAACGTCGGCCTCGACTACCTGACCCT
>NZ_SCND01000170.1:0-12263 GCF_005503585.1 Pseudomonas sp. 2VD | reverse complement strand
ACCGTGTACCAGCCGATGAACAAGTCGGTGCATGACTTCAAGATCAGCCCCTTCTCGCGGAACGCCTTCTATGGCGTAGCCAACCAGCCCTGATGCCGACGCCGCCCCGGTCGTGAAACGACCGGGGCGCAGAAGAACGGCACGACCCGTACTTCATTTCTTTGCTTTTCCTGCCCGTGTTCCAGAACGGCGCTGCGCGCGTTCCGCCAGGAACGCTCGCCTCGCCGTATTCGACCGCCGCGCCCAGGCGCGGGCGAAACCGGCGCAAACCTGGTGGGTAAAACAGGTGCCATGACAACAATAAAGGGAGCAATCAGGTGATGAGATACCAACGAGTGACCGGCGCGACGCTGGGACTGGCCTTGATGGCATCGGCCGCGCCAGGCTGGGCGGCGGACGAGCAGGCAACCCCGCCGACCCCGGACAATCCCAGCTACGCCGCCCAGGTGCAGAGCATCCCCAGCGTGGAGAAACCGATCAAGGGCCAGGCCGGCGCCAGCGGGCTGTTCGAGGGGCAGAGCCTGACCCTGACCACTCGCAACTTCTACTCGCGGGAAAACATGAAGGACAGCTTCACCTTCCGCATTCCCAAGGCCGGCGGCGGCTCCCAGCGCATCCACCAGCGCAACGCCTGGGTCCAGGGCACGGTGCTCAAGTACAGCTCGGGCTACACCCAGGGCAGCATCGGCTTCGGCTTCGACGTCGCAGCCTTCAACGAGATCGCCCTGGAGCGCGGCAAGGGCCGCATCGGCGGCGGCGGCAACCGGACCCTGGCGAACAGCGATGGCGAGGCGATCGGCGAATGGTCCAAGCTGGGCGTCGCCAATATCCGCCTGCGCGCCTCGAACACCGAATTCAAGGCCGGTCGCTTCCTGGTCAACACTCCGGTGTTCAGCTATATCGACAACCGTGCCCTGCCCTCCAGCTTCACCGGCTTCGCCGTGACCAGCGAGGAGCTGGACAACCTCAGCCTGCAGGCCGGCAGCTTCCGCAAGGTCAGCCCGCGAACCGGTTCCAGCGACGAGGACATGACCACCGAGTACGGCACCCGCCAGGTCAAGGGCGACCGCCTGAACTACCTGGGCGGCAACTACAAGCCGCTCGACGGGCTGGAGATCTCCCTCTATGGCTCGCATTTCCAGGACGTCTGGAACCAGTACTACCTGGGTGTGACCCACGACATCGGCGACCTCGAGAACGGCATCGCCCTGCGCACCGCCTTCAACGGCTACCACACCGGCGACACCGGCGCGCGCGAGGCCGGCTACATCGACAACGACACCTGGAGCCTGGCCTTCACCCTCGGCCATCGCGCCCACGCCCTGACCCTGGCCTACCAGCAGGTCGACGGCAACGAATACTTCGACTACGTGCACGAAACCTCGGCGATCTTCCTGGCCAACTCGATGCTGGCCGACTACAACAGCCCCAACGAGAAGTCCGCGCAGATCCGCTACGAGACCGACTGGAGCTACTACGGGGTCCCCGGCCTGAGCACCGGCGTGTGGTACGTGAAGGGCTGGGACATCGACGGCACCCACTACGACGGCGATCGCAACGGTGCCTACGGCAACTACGCCGAGGTGCGCGCCCAGGACGGCGAGAAGCACCACGAGCTGGGCCTGATGGCGGCCTACAAGGTGCAGAACGGGCCGATCAAGGACAGCACCTTCAAGCTCACCTACATGATGCACAAGGCCAGCCAGAACCAGGTCGACGGCAGCGTCAACGAACTGCGCCTGGTCAGCACCTTCCCCTTCAACCTGCTGTAAACCTGCGACAACCGGCGGCCCCGGCGACGGGGCCCACGAGGAGGACCCCATGCTCCATCCGTTGCTCCGACACCTGCCCCTGGCCCTGGCGCTATGCGCCGCCGGCGCGGCCCAGGCGAAGAACCTGGTGGTCTGCACCGAGGCCAGCCCGGAAGGCTTCGACATCGTCCAGTACACCGGCGCGGTGACCGCCGACGCCTCCGCGGAAACCGTGTTCAACCGCCTGCTCGCCTTCCGCCCCGGCACCACCGAGGTGATCCCGGGGCTGGCCGAGCGCTGGGACGTCAGTGCCGACGGACTGAGCTATACCTTCCACCTGCGCCCCGGCGTGAAATTCCATACCACCGACTACTTCAAGCCGACCCGGAGCCTGAATGCCGATGATGTGCTGTGGACCTTCCAGCGCGCCCTCGATCCGAAGCATCCCTGGCATGCCTCGGCGCTGCGCGGCTACGCCTACTTCGACGCGATGGGCATGGGCGAGCTGATCAAGTCGGTGGAAAAGGTCGACGAGCTCACCGTGCGCTTCGTCCTCAACCGTCCCGAAGCGCCGTTCCTGCGCGATATGGCGATGCCCTTCGCGTCCATCTATTCCGCCGAGTACGGCGACCAGTTGCTCGCCGCCGGCAAGCTGGGCCAGCTGAACAACCAGCCGATCGGCACCGGGCCGTTCGTCTTCAAGCGCTACGCCAAGGACGCCCAGGTCCGCTACACGGCGAACCCGGACTACTACGCCGGCAAGCCGCCGATCGACAACCTGGTGTTCGCCATTACCCTCGATCCCAACGTGCGCATGCAGAAGGTCCGTGCCGGCGAGTGCCAGGTCTCGCTGTACCCGAAACCGGAGGACGTGCCGCGCCTGAAGCAGGACCCGAACCTGGCGGTGGACGAGATCGATGCCCTGCTGACCACCTACATTGCCATCAACACCCAGCACAAGCCGCTCGACGACCCGCGCGTGCGCCAGGCGATCAACCTCGCGCTGGACAAGAAGGCCATGCTCGACGCGGTGTTCGGCCCCGGCGCGGCCAGTCCGGCGGTCGGTCCCTATCCCCCGACCCTGCTCGGCTACAACCATTCGATCCAGGACTGGCCGCACGATCCCGAACGCGCCAGGGCGCTGCTCAAGGAAGCCGGCGCGGAAAATCTCAGGATCACCCTGTTCATTCGCAACGGCACCTCGCCTACCATCCCCAACCCCGCCCTGGCAGCACAGATGCTGCAGGCAGACCTGGCCAAGGCCGGCATCCAGCTGACCATCCGTTCCCTGGAATGGGGCGAGCTGCTCAAGCGTTCGAAGGCCGGCGAGCACGACCTGTCGCTGCTTGGCTGGGCCGGCGACAACGGCGACCCGGACAACTTCCTCAGCCCGAACCTGAGCTGCGCCGCCGCCGAGTCGGGGGAAAACCAGGCGCGCTGGTGCGACAAGGACTTCGAGGCGCTGATGCGCAAGGCCCGCGAGCTGAGCGACCCGGCCGAGCGGGCGAAACTGTACGAGCAGGCCCAGGTGGTATTCCACGAACAGGCACCGTGGATTCCGCTGGCCTACCCGAAACTGTTCAACGTCCGGCGGAACACCGTCCAGGGCTATGTGATCAATCCGCTGAGCAACAACAACTTCGCCACCACCTCGGTGAAGCCGTAGAAGAACAAGGGCCACAGCCCCGTCGATGGCGGGGCGCATGGCTCGCGATGAGGAGTTACCCGCCACCATGCTTAGTTTCATTGCTCGACGACTGGGGCTGCTGATCCCCACCTTCTTCGGCGTGACCCTGCTCACCTTCGCGCTGATCCGCCTGATTCCCGGCGACCCGGTGGAAGTGATGATGGGCGAACGTCGCGTCGATCCGCAGATGCATGCCGAGGCCCTGCACCGCCTGGGCCTGGACAAGCCCTTGTACCAGCAGTACCTGGACTACGTGGGCAATCTGGCACAGGGCAATCTCGGCGAATCGCTGACCACCCGCGAAGGCGTCTGGCACGAATTCCTCACCCTGTTCCCGGCGACCCTGGAACTGTCCCTGGCCGCCATGCTCTTCGCCGGCACCTTCGGCCTGCTGGCCGGGGTGATCGCCGCCCTGAAACGCGGTTCGCTGTTCGACCACGGGGTGATGACGGTGTCCCTCGCCGGCTATTCGATGCCGATCTTCTGGTGGGGCCTGATCCTGATCATGCTGTTCTCCGTGTCGCTGGGCTGGACGCCGGTGTCCGGCCGTCTCGACCTGCTCTACGACATCGAGCCGAAGACCGGCTTCATGCTGATCGACACCCTGCTTTCCGACGAACAGGGCTCGTTCCTCGATGCCGTGCGCCACCTGATCCTGCCGGCCATCGTGCTGGGCACCATCCCGCTGGCGGTGATCGCCCGCATGACCCGCTCGGCGATGCTCGAGGTGCTGCGCGAAGACTATGTGCGCACCGCCCGCGCCAAGGGCCTGTCGCCGGCCCGGGTGGTCTTCGTGCACGCCCTGCGCAACGCGCTGATTCCGGTGCTGACGGTATTCGGCCTGCAGGTCGGCACGCTGCTCGCCGGCGCGGTGCTGACCGAAACCATCTTCTCCTGGCCGGGCATCGGCAAGTGGCTGATCGACGCCATCAGCCGTCGCGACTACCCGGTGGTGCAGAACGGCATCCTGCTGGTCGCCACCCTGGTCATCCTGGTCAATTTCGTCGTGGACATCCTCTACGGCCTGGCCAACCCGCGCATTCGCCACCAACGCTGAGGAGCCAGCCGATGAACGCCATGCACAACGCTCCCGCCAGCGACCCGAGCCTGGTCTACCCGTCCCCGCTGAAGGAATTCTGGCAGGCCTTCGCGCACAACAAGGGCGCCCTCGGCGGCCTGCTGTTCATGCTGCTGATCGTGTTCTGCGCGCTGTTCGCCCCCTGGGTCGCCCCCTACGATCCGAGCGAGCAGTTCCGGGACTTCCTGCTGACCCCGCCATCCTGGCTGGAAGGCGGCCAGGCGCGCTTCCTGCTCGGCACCGACGAGCTGGGCCGCGACCTGCTCTCGCGGCTGATCCACGGCGCCCGCCTGTCGCTGCTGATCGGCCTGTCCTCGGTGGTGATCTCGCTGGTCCCCGGCATCCTCCTCGGCCTGCTCGCCGGCTTCTCGCCGAACCGTGCCGGGCCGCTGATCATGCGCCTGATGGACATCATGCTGGCGCTGCCGTCGCTGCTGCTGGCGGTGGCCATCGTGGCGATCCTCGGCCCAGGCCTGATCAACACCGTGATCGCCATCGCCATCGTCTCGCTGCCGGCCTACGTGCGCCTGACCCGCGCCGCGGTGATGACCGAGCTAAACCGCGACTACGTCACCGCCTCGCACCTGGCCGGCGCCGGCACCCTGCGCCTGATGTTCGTCTGCGTACTGCCGAACTGCATGGCGCCGCTGATCGTCCAGGCCACCCTGAGCTTCTCTTCGGCGATCCTCGACGCCGCCGCCCTCGGCTTCCTCGGCCTCGGCGTGCAACCGCCGACCCCCGAGTGGGGCACCATGCTCGCCTCCGCCCGCGACTACATCGAGCGCGCCTGGTGGGTGGTCAGCCTGCCCGGCCTGACCATCCTGCTCAGCGTACTGGCGATCAACCTGATGGGCGACGGCCTGCGCGACGCCCTCGATCCGAAACTGAAGAACGCGGCATGAGGAGCACAACCATGAACAGCGCATCCGTATCCGCGCCACAGGAGACCGCCGCATGAGCCTCCTCGATATCAAGAACCTCAGCGTACGCTTCGGCGACACCACCGCCGTGCCCGTGGTCGACGGCCTCGACCTGAGCGTCGACAAGGGCGAGGTGCTGGCCATCGTCGGCGAGTCCGGCTCCGGCAAGTCGGTGACCATGATGGCCCTGATGGGCCTGATCGACGCGCCCGGCTGGGTGTCCGCCGATCACCTGCGCTTCGACGGCCACGACATGCTCACCCTCAAGGGCCGCCAGCGCCGGCGCATCGTCGGCAAGGACATGGCGATGGTCTTCCAAGACCCGATGACCGCCCTCAACCCCAGCTACACCGTCGGCTACCAGATCGAGGAGGTTCTTCGCCTGCATCTCGGCCTGCGCGGCAAGGCCCTGCGCCAGCGCGCCCTGGAACTGCTCGAACGGGTCGAGATCCCGGCCGCCGCCAGCCGTCTCGACGCCTACCCGCACCAGCTCTCCGGCGGCATGAGCCAGCGCGTGGCGATCGCCATGGCCATCGCTGCCGAGCCCAAGCTGCTGATCGCCGACGAGCCGACCACCGCCCTCGACGTGACCATCCAGGCGCAGATCATGGAGCTGCTGCTGAACCTGCAGCGCGACCAGGACATGGCGCTGATCCTGATCACCCACGATCTCGCCGTGGTCGCCGAGACCGCCCAGCGCGTCTGCGTGATGTACGCCGGCGAAGCGGTGGAGATCGGCGGCGTGCCGGCGCTGTTCGACCGCCCGACCCATCCCTACACCGAGGCGCTGATCAAGGCGATCCCCGAGCACTGTGCCGGCGAAGCCCGCCTGGCCACCCTGCCCGGCATCGTTCCGGGGCGCTACGACCGCCCGCGCGGTTGCCTGCTGTCGCCACGCTGCCCCTATGCCCAGGAGCATTGCCGCCAGGAGCGGCCGGCCCTGGAGGCACACGAGCGCGGCGCGGTGCGCTGCTTCTATCCGTTGAACCTGCTGAACGAGGTGGCCTGATGGAAACCGTTCTGACCGCCCGTGATCTGACCCGTCACTACGAAGTCTCCCGCGGCCTGTTCAAGGGCCATGCCCAGGTGCGCGCGCTGAACGGCGTATCGTTCGAACTGGAAGCCGGCAAGACCCTCGCCGTGGTCGGCGAGTCCGGCTGCGGCAAGTCGACCCTGGCGCGCGCCCTGACCCTGATCGAGGAACCCACCTCCGGCTCGCTGAAAATCGCCGGGCAGGAGGTCAAGGGCGCCAGCAAGGACCAGCGCCGGCAGTTGCGCCGCGACGTGCAGATGGTCTTCCAGAACCCCTACGCCTCGCTCAATCCGCGACAGAAGATCGGCGACCAGTTGGCCGAGCCGCTGCTGATCAACACCGCGCTGTCGCGCGAGGAACGCCGCGAAAAGGTCCAGCAGATGATGCGCCAGGTCGGCCTGCGGCCGGAGCACTACCAGCGCTACCCGCACATGTTCTCCGGCGGCCAGCGCCAGCGCATCGCCCTGGCCCGGGCGATGATGCTGCAACCCAAAGTGCTGGTGGCGGACGAGCCGACCTCGGCCCTCGACGTGTCGATCCAGGCCCAGGTACTGAACCTGTTCATGGACCTGCAGCAGCAGTTCCGCACCGCCTACGTGTTCATCTCGCACAACCTGGCGGTGGTCCGCCACGTCGCCGACGATGTCCTGGTGATGTACCTCGGCCGACCGGCGGAGATGGGGCCGGCGGACAAGCTCTACGAGAACCCGCTGCATCCCTACACCCGCGCGCTGCTCTCGGCGACCCCGGCGATCCACCCGGACCCGACGAAGCCGAAGATCCGCATCCAGGGCGAACTGCCGAACCCGCTGCACCCGCCGGAGGGTTGCGCCTTCCACAAGCGCTGCCCCTACGCCACCGAGCGCTGCCGCAGCGAGGTGCCCGAGCTGCGCCTGCTCGACCAGCGCCAGGTGGCCTGCCACCACGCCGAGCAATTCCTCGGCTGAGCGCCACGGGGCGCTCGCCGCCCCGCAGCCCTTCAGAGCTGGCGCAGCAGCGCCAGCCTTACCCCGAACCCTATCAACAACCCACCGAAGCCCCACTGCTGCAGGCGCTGTGCCCGCGGCCGGGACGCCAGCCAGCGGCCCAGGCGGCCACCGACCAGGGCGTAGGCGCAGTCGAAGGCCAGGCCAACCAGAACCAGGACCGCACCGAGCGCGGCGAACTGGACGGCCAGCGAACCGGCCCCGGGGCTGACGAACTGCGGCAGCAGCACCGAACAGAACAGCAGGGCCTTGGGGTTCAGCAGGTTGGTCAGGAGTCCGCGCAGCAAGGCCCGGCGGTCGGCGTGAGGGACCACCGGCGCGGAGCCCGCGTCACTGGTCGGCAAGGCCAGTCCGCCACCGCGCAGCATCTGCAGGCCAAGCCAGGCGAGGTAGGCGGCGCCGAGCAAGCGCACCAGGTCGAAGGTCCAGGGAGCGGTACGGAACAGCAGCGCCAGTCCAGTCGCGGCCATCAGCACATGGCAGGCCCGAGCCAGCGCAAGGCCGAGGGCGGTGACCAGCGCCGCGCGACGGCCCTGGCGGGCGCCGGTCTGGAACAGCAGGAGCATGTCCGGTCCGGGCACCAGGTAAACCACCGCCAGGGCAATCAGGAAAGCGCTCGTGTCCATCGTATCGGCTCCAGGAAGGTGACCCGGATAACGATTCTATGCCCGCAAGGCAGGGCAGGTGCTTGCGTTTTCCACCAGCCTATCCATTCTATTTGGCAGTAAATTCTACTCTCTGGAGACTATCCATCCGGATATGCCAAGATGAAACTCGACGCCTATGACCACCGCATCCTCGCCGCCCTCCAGCGCGACGGCCGCCTGAGCAACGTCCAACTGGCCGAGGAGATCGGCCTCTCCCCGTCCCCCTGCCTGCGCCGCGTGCGCCTGCTGGAAGAGGCCGGGGTGATTCGCGGCTACCAGGCCAGCATCGACCGCGACGAGGTCGGCCTCGGCCTCACGGTGTTCGTCGGGATCAAGGTGGAACGCCACCGCCAGGAGCAGGCCGAGGCCTTCCACCGTGCGGTGGTCGACCTCCCGGAGGTGATCTCGGTGCACCTCGTCTCCGGCGAGTCGGACTTCCTCCTGCAAGTGGTGGTCCCCGACCTGCGCGCCTACGAACGCCTGCTCAGCGAAACCCTGCTGCGCCTGCCCGGGGTCAGCGACATTCGCAGCAACTTTGCGATCAAGACGGTCAAGGCGCCCTCGCCGCTGCCGCTCGGCCACCTGGCCGGCTGAGCGCTCAGCCGCGGAAGAAGCGGTAGAAGCGCAGCAGATCGGCCTGCTGCGTCGCCAGGTCGCTCTCGACGAAGGTTACCTCGCTATGCGCGGGGCTTTGCGCCAGGCGCGAGAGGTCCAGTGGATGGACGAAGCCCAGCAGCGGATAGCCGCCCATGCTCTGGCGGTCGGCCATCAGCACGATGGGTTGGCCATCGGGCGGAACCTGGATAGCGCCCTCCACCACGCCCTGCGACCAGGCGCGCGGCGCCCCGCGCAGTGGCTTGCCGGCCAGGCGGACACCCATGCGATCGGACCGCGGGCTGATTCGCCAGGCGCTGGCGAAGAAGGCTTGCCGGCTGGCTGCGTCGAAGGCCGCCGCATCGCCGCCGAGCAGCACGCGCAAGGGCCGCTGCTGCCGGTAGTCCGGCTGGAAACACCAGGGCACGCTGGCATCCCACGGACACGCCGCTCCCGCTTCGGCACACGGCAGGCAATCGCCCTCCGCCAGGATCCGGCCATCGCCCTGTAAACCGCCGAGCCCGTCGCGAACCTGGCAGGCGACGCTGCCCAGTACCGGCCTCGCCCGGAACCCGCCGGCGCAGGCCAGGTAGGCACGCTGCCCGGCCTCGGCGAAGCCCAGATCGATGCGTTGCCCGCGGCGGACCCGGAAGCGACTCCAGGGCAGGCATTCGCGACCGTCCACCGTCAGCGCCAGGCGCGCTCCGGTCAACGCCAGCCAGGTCGCCTCCACCCTGCACTCCAGCACCAAGCCGCCGAAAGCGATTTCCAGCAATGGCGTCCCCCAGGGATTACCGAGCAGACGATTGGCCCAGGCTGCCGCCTGGCGGTCCAGAGGGCCGCCCGCGGATACGCCGAGGTGCTGCCAGCCACGCCGGCCGTCGTCCTGCAGCAGGCTCTGCGGTCCCGCCTTGACGACCCGCAAACCATTCATTCGCGCCCGCCCAGGTCGAGGAAGTCCTCGCGCCCGATGGCGACGAAGCGCACCCGGTCGCCCAGCGCCAGTGGGCACGGAGGAGTGGCGGCCGGATCGAACGGACGCCACGGACTGCGTCCCAGCAGGTGCCAGCCGCCGGGCGAGGCCTGCGGATAGATCGCCGTCTGCGCCTCGGCAATGGCCAGGCTGCCGGCCGGTACACGCGCCCGCGGGGTGGCCCGCCGCGGCAGGACCAGGCGCGGATCGAGGCCGCCGAGGTAGGCGAATCCCGGAGCGAAACCGATCGCGCCGACCCGGTATTCGGCCGCGCTGTGCAGTTCGATCACTCCTTCGCCAGTCAATCCGCAGGCAACCGCTACCGTCGCGAGGTCCTCGCCGGCGTACCAGACGGGAATCTCGTGCAGGCGCCCGGCATCCTCGGCGGGGCGCCAGGCGTGCCACTCCGCCAGCAGCGGACCCAGGCGTTCTTCCAGTACCTGCGGGGCGATGCGGTAGGGGTCGTAATGCAGCATCAGGGTGGTCCAGCCCGGCACCAGATCCCTGACGCCTTCGCCGAGCCCCTCGCGCAGACGTCTGGCCAGCTCGGCTAGGCGCACAGACAGGTCCACTTCGGGCTCTTCGGCGAGCGTCAGCAGCAGGGCTTCGGCACCAGCGGGTTCGATGCGGATCACAGGCTGTCCAGGGCCGCGCGCAGGCGCCGGAGGACCGCCAGCGACTGCGGGTTGTCGCCATGCACGCAAAGACTGTCGGCGGTCAGGCGCAGCGGGTTGCCGTCGTAGTCGGGGAAGGCTTCGCCGCGGGCGATGGCCAGGGCCTGTTCGATGATCCGCTGCGGATCGTGATGCACCGCGCCGCCAAGCCGCCGCGGCGCCAGCCGGCCGTCCGGCAGGTAGGCGCGATCGGCGAAGGCCTCGAACAGCAGCGGCACGTCGGCCTCGTCGGCCAGTTCCAGCTCGCGGCCGTTGTCGGCCAGGGCCAGCACCATCAGCGGCAGGCCCTTGCGATAGGCGGCGCAGGCGTCGAGCACGGCGCGCAGCAGCTCATCGTCGCCGACCAGGTCGTTGTACAGCGCGCCATGCGGCTTGACATAGGCCACCTGGGCACCGAGGGAACGGCAGAAAGCGTCCAGCGCACCGATCTGGTACAGCACCATGGCATGCACCTCTTCGGCAGAGCAGGCCAGCGAGCGCCGGCCGAAGCCGCTCAGGTCGGGATAGGCCGGGTGCGCGCCGATGCTCACGCCATGGCGTACCGCCAGCTCCACCGCGCGCCGCATGGTGAGCGGGTCGCCAGCGTGGAAGCCGCAAGCCAGGTTGGCCTGGTCAACCAGCGGCATGCTGTGGACATCGTCGCCCATGCGCCAGGCGCCAAAGCTTTCGCCCATGTCGCAGTTGAGCAGGATACGCCGGCCGGTGTCGTTCATTGTGCGCTCCTTTCGAGGCCAGGATTACGGAAAAATGAGCGCAGTGCTGGCGAATTAGCGTCAGGTAGCATACTCAGGCACTGAGAACAGGAGTAAATTCTCCTCTTTTGCACCGACGACCTTGCATTCATGAAAGTTCTCATCCTGGCGGCCTATGCGCTGAGCATCCTCTATGTCCATTTCCGCGGCCGGGTACGCCACAAGCTGTCACGCCAATTGAGCGACCACTCCAGCTTCCTCGCTCCGATCAACTGCCTGATGTACCTGTTCTCGAAGGTACCGAACCGCCCCTACCTGGCACCGCAGACCTTCCCCGAACTACAGGTTCTGGTCGACAACTGGCAAGCCATCCGCAGCGAGGCGCTGCACCTGCACGACGCCGGCAACATCAAGCGTTCCGAACAGTACGACGATATCGGTTTCAACTCGTTCTTCAAGAGCGGCTGGAAGCGCTTCTACCTGAAATGGTACGACGAGGCCCATCCCTCCGCCGGACAACTCTGCCCGCAGACCACCGCCCTGTTGCGGCAGATTCCCTCGGTCAAAGCGGCGATGTTCGCCGAACTGCCGCCGGGCTCGAAGCTGGTGCGACACCGCGATCCCTACGCCGGCTCGCTGCGCTTCCACCTGGGACTGTTCACCCCCAACGACCCGGCCTGCTTCATCGAGGTGGACGGCGAGCGCTACCACTGGCGCGACGGCGAGGCGGTGGTGTTCGATGAAACCTTCATCCACTACGCGGAAAACGCCACCGAACACAACCGCATCATTCTCTTCTGCGACATCGAGCGGCCGCTGACCCAGGGCTGGGCCACCGCCTTCAACCGCTGGTTCAGCCGCAACGTGATGGCTACCGCGGCCGCCCCGAACAACGCAGGCGACCGGACCGGCGGACTCAATCGGATCTTCGACAGCCTCTACAAGATCCGCCTGCAGGGCAAACGTTTGAAGAAGCGCAACCGCAAGCTCTACTACCTGCAGAAATGGGGCTTCTTCGCCCTGGTACTGGCTTTCATCCTGTGGATCTGAGGCCCGGCGACGCAAGGCTCCGCTAGCTCCGTGGGGCGCATGACGCCAACGGCGTCATCCGCCGATATCTCGCCGAAATGGCGGATAACCGCTCTGCGGTTATTCGCCCTACGCCACGGACAGCGCGAAGTCCCGATAGCTCCGTAGGGCGCATGACGCCAACGGCGTCATCCGCCGA
>NZ_SCND01000016.1:0-36701 GCF_005503585.1 Pseudomonas sp. 2VD | reverse complement strand
CGCTCACGTCCAGGAGCTGGAGATTTGCCGGATCGATCACGCCGGCCAGTTCGCGATAGGGTGCCTCGATCAGGCGGCGCACAGTGATCGCCCGAGGCGTCCGGTCGGGCGGAATCCAGCCCGGTGGTGGCGGCGCCACGCCGGTTGTCGCCGGCAGATTGAACTGATCCTGGACGACGGTCAGGGTGATCTTGCCGTCGCCGAGGAAGTTGTCCTCGATCCGGCCGACCCGAACGACGGTTTCAGGGATGCCGCGCCGGGTCGAACGGATGCGGATCGGCTGGCCAGGGTTCAGGCTACGGGCGCGGCGGTCGAACACGCCCTTATAGCGCTTCAGGCCGGTTGTCTTCAGACGCATTTCCCGCTCACCGACTCGCCCGGCCAGCTCCCCGGTAGGCACGCCCAGGAACTCGATTTCCTCAGACGAGCGCCGCCCCTGCGACGCAGCGACCGCGTTGTTGTTGACGATGATTTGGCGCTGCGCCCCGTCGATCTGGTCGATGTATTTCACGATAAGCTGGCTCGGCGCCAGGGAGGTCGAGCCGGTCTTCTCCTGAGTGATTTCCAGGAGGCCGCTGTCCTCGTCGAACAGCGGCAGGTCTGCGACGTTATAGTCGTCCCGCAGGAGCCGGATGCTGATCTGTCCCGTCTGACGGTTCGGGTAAACCTCAGCGCCGATATGCGATTTCACCGTCTCGCAGAAGTTGGCGAACGTGTCGGACCTGGTCCATTCAAAGCACAGCCCGAAACCCTCGGCATACAGCTTGTCAGCAGCGGCCCGCCAGCTCGCCTCGTCCATTCGCGTGCGGGCCAGTCCCCGGAAGTCCCGGCCGGTGTAGACGAGATATAGGATGTGCGCCGGGTTCATCGCTTTGATCTGACCGTCCGCGAGCCAGATAAATTGCTTTTCGGGATACCAGGGGTTGCCGTCCCACAGGCGGTTCCCGCCTCGACGCAGAATTTCCCAGGTCTTCGGGTAGGGGTTCATGGCGGTGACCAGGCCGGAATAGAACCCAGTGGTTACACCACGGAACGCCGGCACCAGGCCGCCAAGCATGGCCGCCAAGCGCGGAAGGACGCCCTGGTCCTCTTCGCCAAACAGAACATCGAGCGTTCCGTCGAGGCCGCCTTCGCCCTTCTTCCCGCCGAACAGGTCCGGCGCATTGATGCGAACCTGGCCGTTACTGGTGATCGAACCCTTCCATGCGGTCTTTCCGCTCGCGCGGATTGCGCAGACCTCGTCGATCTTCTTGCCCAGGGCGAAATGGATGTCAAAAAAGTATTCGAACCCGACCGTCTGCGCCTTCGGTTTAGCGCCCATCGGCTACCTCCTGGCGTGCATGTTCAACCAATTTGAGCGCGAGCGCGTCGCCGGTCGCGACCAGCACGTCGGCCTCAATGCCGTCCCGTAGGAAAGCCATCCAGTCCAGGCCATGGCGCTTGAAGAACTCCCTCGCCTGGCGATGGCAGTAGCCCTGCCGAGTGGTCCAGGTCGGCACGGTATGCAGGTGCTGAGCCGTAACGATCATTTCTTGCTCCCTTTGGTCTTGATCGCCTTTGTTCTGTAGTTGCCCACGGTCAGCACCATCCAGCTCTTCGACCAGCACTGACCGAAGACGGCGACCTGTTCGTCGCCCTCGTCGCAGCGCGGGAAATCGATGTCTTCAAAGGCGGTCGGCTTGGGCTTCTGCGGTTTCGGCGCCAGGACGCTGGAGAGGATGTACGACGCCGCCAGGATGACGAGATTGATTGTGATCGGGTCCATGGCCTACCTCACCAGACCTGGTCGCCATCGAACGGCGACTTGCCTTGCATCGCGTTAAACCCCCTGAAGTTGGGGAGGTTGCTGAATTTGTCGTCGCAGGTCTGCGCGAGCCCGTCGCAACCTGGATAGACCCGCAGTTGGCCACCTGCCGGAATGCCCTCGGTGCCGCCCAGGATGTAAAGATCGGGTCCGGCGTGCCGCTCGATGTAGCGGCTATCGTAGTTGTCGCCGTCCACCTGCCACTCGACGTAGCCCCCGGTAAACCAGCCATCGGCATAGCCGGCGACCACGCCGCTGGAGATCACCCAGCCGCTGATGCTCTGCGGCGTCAGCGTCACGCGATACGGAACGAGGTTGACCTTGCAGCGATGGTCGCCAACGACTGCCGTGCAGGTGCGGCAGTAGGTGTCGATCAAGCCGGGCTGGTCCATCAGTTCGTCTTCGGACACGCACGTTATGCGGCAGCTATCCACGGTCGGCCAGTCCACATCGCCAATCTGGCCTACCCAAGAAACCGCTGCCTCGGCGTCGCCGTAGTGCATGTCGTAGACGACCAGGTCGATGGCACCGCTCGGCGACCGCGTCTTGTACAGCAGCGCGACATCGAGGTCGGCCGGCGCGGTGATGACGAACTGGTCGGACTGCGGATCGCCGGAACAGATAATTCCGTTGTCGGTGATGCCGCCCGGCACGGTGCGGAAAACCTGGTTCTGGTAGGTGATGTCCCGGTCGCTGCTGTTGTAGCTCCAGCGGATCGCGCCACGGCTGAACTGGTACAGCCGCACCGGCTGCCCATCCACAAGCGAGCTTTCGCGGCTGTTAAAACTCATCGTCACGAACCCCTTTGAACGTCAGGGCGGCAGTTGCGACGCCCTCGCTATCGGTGACGTGCTCGATCTCGACCACGTCGGTGGCGGCGCTACAGAGCGCCATGAAACAGATGCGCGCTACATCGGTCGGCTCGACCAGGCGGCCCAGGGCGGCGTCGATGGCCAAGCGCTCGGTGTCGGCGTCCAGCTCGGTGCTGGTGAGAATGCGGCGGTGATAGACGGTGCCGTCGTACAGCTCGATGCGGATATCGCGACGACCCGGTCGCCCATTGGCGAAACGGGCATAGCCGATATTGCGCACGTCCAGCGCGGTGGACAGCTGCGAGACGGTGGCGACCAGGGTCAGGTCGTCGGCGTGGGTCGGCACCCACAGCGGCTTCTGCTGGCCGCGTAGCGCATAGACCAGGCTGCGGAACGCCGACCGTTCGGCTCGGCCCATGCCGATCCACCGATGGCCGATGACGGGCAGCGCCATGCCGGCGACGTCGGTCACGCGGGGAATGGCGCTGCCGTTATCCAGGGTGGACAGCAGGCGCTGATAGCTCGACGTCAGGTCTTCGCTTTCGTCCGGGCGCTGTTCCAGGACAGGACGCCCCCGGTACATCGTCGCCGGCATCACCTCGGGCCAACTGCTGGGTTCCATCACAAGGAACGACACCCGCGCAGACTGCGCGGTATCGGTCAGCCGGGTCAGCGTGGGCTGCTCGGTCAGCTGCGCGGTGCGCACCGGGTACAGTCGCGAGCCAGTTCCCCAGGCGGCCTGGACGGGCCGAACCAGGTCCAGGCCGCTGGCGGTCACCGTCTTGACCTCGACGACCTCATAAGCAAAAGCGTCCTCGCCGCGCAGCATCGCCAGGCCGCCGTCGCGGAAGTCGAGGCCGGCCGTGCCGCACGGAATGTTCAGCGAGCCGGCCGCCAGCGGTTCCTGGAGCAGCTGGATATCAGGCCAGATAGGCAGCGCCCAAATGCGCGCGCCCCAGCCGAACAGCGTCATGTCCAGCAGCTGCCGCTCGCGGTCCACCGCGTACATGTTCGCTTCGAACTCCCGGCGCGGCGCCAGGCGCATGGCTCGGCGCTGGGTCACGGCTGATTCGCTTTGCAGGATATTTGTCGAGGCGCTCAGGCGCTCGACGATGCTGTCGCCCCAGTCCGGCGCGAACGTCCAAGCGATGATGCGATTGCCGGTGATGACCAGGACCAGGTCCGGCTCGCCCTGGAGCCTCCAAACGATCCGCGCATTGACGACGGGCGGGCCGTCCGTGCCAATGCTGACCGTCCAAGTGCGTTCTTCCAGGGCGGCAAAACCCAGCGGCGGCGACGCCTGGCCGGATAGCGTGATGCCGTCTGCATCTTCCCGCTCGATGGCGGTCAGCGTGCGCGGACTGAAATATGCGTTCCAGACTGATGCCGGTCGTACCTGGGTGCTGACGACGTTGCCCAACTCCATGGTCGTAGGGATCAGCCACAGGCGGTTGTAGTAGTTCTCTTCCAGAGCGCTTTGGTGGACAGCCTGGTACGTCGAATGGATCACCTCTACCGGCTGATGCGCCGCGTAGATGCCGGCCCAGGTCGAGGCCGCGACTGCTGCCAGGCTGATGTCCTGGTTCAGCTCCAGGGCGTCGATATTCGGCGTGATGCCGGCAACGATCCCCACCAGCGGCTTTGGCACCTGGAACCCCGGAAACGTCGCCATTACTCAAGCACTCGGAAGCAGTAGCCGACCCAGGCGCTGGTGTTGCCGAAATCGGTAGCGCTTCCGCGTTGGAGCAACGGATAGACGCGCCAAGTGTCGCTGCCGATCACCAGCGGATCGCCAGGCGCGAGGAACGCCATGTTGCATATGCCAAAGTCCGGCACCTCGCCCACGTACCGCGAGCGCTGCTGAGCGCCGAACGCATAGATGGCGCAGGGCACAGGGGTGGTCGAGCTGTTCAGCTCGTTTGCGCTCGCGTCGATCAGCCCCACGTCTGGATGGTACTGACTGCTGTAGTTTCCGCGACCGGGGCCGACGACGCGCCGGGAGACGTTCGTTGTGTAGTCGAACGGCAACCAGTCCGGCGATGGGCTACCGTCGAGGCTATCTAGCCGCAGCATGCTGCCGCCGCCGCTGTATCGAATGTGGTAACCATCGAATGGATGCGATGACCAGTTGTTTGTGAGCGCCTGGCCAGAGCTGTAGAGGAACGAGCCGCAAACATACTGGCCGCCCGTATAGCCGACGCCACGCTTGTTGAGGGAGCCGATCATCACTGGACGAAACTGACCGGCAGCGATTTCGACGTGCAGGTGCAGATAGGCAGCGGTGGCGAACAGGTGATAGCGCGTAAATGGCCCGGCGCTGAGCTGCGCTATGGTTGCTTCTTTCGACGAATACGGGTTGTTCTGCACCGAGTTGCCGGGCTGCGCATTCCACGCAAGCCCGTCGTCGAACCCCGTATTGCCCGCGAGCTGCCATTGATTGGAACCGGCGTTGAACGACCAGTAGCCGTCGGCGTTGTGACAAAGCCATTCCGATGCCGAGGCGCGGTCGGTGACCCAGCCGAGCGACTCGGCGTGGACGCGCAGCTTGGCGAGCAAGTCGGCCGGGTTGTTCGCTGTTCCTGTGAAGTAAGCCATTTCAGTCCTTCCTGATCGCGTAGAGCCAAGGGTTACCGCTACGCCAAGCGGTTTGGAAAACGACGTGGTCCACACCGTCCTCGACAATCACGTCTTCAGCGCCCGAGTTGAGCGTCGGCACGTAGAAGGCGCCGTCGAAGTCGCCCAGATAGCGGCGCCCCTCGGTTTCGCGGGTGACGAACGACAGCGCTTTGAGCGGGAACTTCCCGAACGAGTCACGCAGTTGTTTGACCACGGTGTCACTGCTGCCCGCATATCGGCCGCAGCCCAGCGGGAGGAGCGTCCGATTGCTGTAGTCGGACTCGTTGGCAGCCCCTCCTTCGACAGTGAAACCGAGCCAGCGCCCGGCGGGATCGCGGAGATAGCAGCTGCGCTCGTAGGGGCTGCTGATGCCCCGGTGCCGGTCGCTAACGTCGGACCAGCGGGTTGCAACGTCGCCACGGTAGGAACCCACCACGGCGAGCGGGTACGGATATTGCGATGGCGGACAAGGTGGCAGGATGAAGCCGGCGCCGGCCGACTCGTAGATCGTCGAGACTTTTACGACCAGCCAGAACCTGCGGCCGTTGGCGAAGAACCAGTACGGCATGGGCTGATTCCACAGCAGCGCCTGAACCCGCGGGCTGTAGTTAGCAAACGCGGTCCAGTAGTCGCCGCCAGGCGGGATTGCTCCAGGATTGAACGCCGTGCCGCCCATCAGGCGAAGGTTGTAGTAGTCCAGGGCGGTATCGCCGTAGCTCTGAATCCCCATGTAGATGCTATCGGTGCCGCCCAGGCCAGGGGCGCACAGGGTCACCTGGCGCACGGCGATGGCCGTGCCGGACGCGGGGATGGTGTTGTCGAAAACCTTCTCGTAGGCCTGCCCAGCCGCGACCAGGTCTGGGTTCGCGGTGAGGAACTGGACGAGGCGCTCGACCAGGTTCTGGTGGTTCGTGGCGGTGCCGATTTCAGTAGCCATGAATTCCTAGTTTCCGAGTATTTGCTTGACGGCCTGGCGGTTCTTGTTCAGCCAGACGATGTAATGGTCGCCGCCCTTGCCGGCCCACATGTCGGCCGCCACCTGGTCGGGGTCTTGAACAGCATGGAGGTGGACCGCGTTGGAGACTGATGCGCTGAAGTTCTTGGATGGTTCGGGCAGGTTCGCGCCGACACGGACGGGGGCCGGCAGGTTGGGGGCGGGAATGCCGATCTGGCCGCCGGTTGCGTGACGGACAGGGTTCGCCCAGCCGGCCAGCGCGGCCATGCCGTAGCGGTTGAACTGTTCGAGAAATGCCAGGGCGCCGGGCTGTCGTACAACTGCGGCGCGGGTCATAAACTCGTCGTTGGATGCCAGAATCGGGATACTGTCGCTTGTGCCTGTTCCTGGTCCCTTGATGTGGCCGCCGGTGGCGAAACCGAACATGCCGGCGATGGAGGTCCACCAACTGCCGCCGCCCGCTGCTGCTCCAGCTGCACCGGCACCACCCGCAGCAGCGCCCAGCCCTTGAACGCCATTGGCGGCTGCCAGCGACGCAGCGGCCGCTTGGATAGCAGCGGCCCCGGTCAGCAGCGAGGCGCCCGCAGTCGATAGGGCTCCGGCCGACGCGGTAACAGCCGCCGCGCCGGTCGTCATGCTGGTGTCCTGCTGACCGCCACCAAACAGCCCCATGATGCCGCTGGACAGCGATTGCGCGAGGTTCTGCGCCGCCATGTTCACCAAGGCATTGAGTACAGCCTCACCCAGCGACGTAATGGCGTCGCGCAAGTCCATGGTCCCGGAAGCGAGTCCCTTGATGGCGTCGGTAAAGCCGCTGGTGAGCCCGTCCCGCAAGGTGGTTTCGAGCAGCGTCGTGGTCTGCTGGAGTCGCGCCGCCTCGGCGTCCAGTTGGGCGAGCGATTCGGCAGCGGCTCGGCCGACCTCGCCAGGCTGGCGGGCCATCTGTTCCAGGATCGGCCGAATCTGCTGGAGCTTCTCGTAGGTCGCTCGGTGAATGTCCAGGATGCGCTGCCGGGCGTCCATTTCGTTGATGACACCGGCATCCTGCTGGACGTTGACGGATGACTCAGCCCGCTGTTGCTCGGCAAGTAAGTCGTCCATCTTCTGCTTGACGTCATCCAGTCGGACCTTGGCTTCGGCGACGGGAATTAGCTTGTCGATCCAGGCCAAGCCGGCATCGTTGCCCGCCTTCTCGAAGTCCCGACGCATCGCGTCAAATTTCGCCCGAATCTCCAGCAGCCCCGCGTCAACGGCGCGGCCGGTCGCCCGCAGATACTCGGCCTCAAGGTCGGCATTGGCGCTTGCATTGGCATCGGCCTGGCGCCTCTTCTCGTCGGCATCGATAGCAGCAAGGGCAGCTTCTGCCCTGGCCCTTAGCGCCCCAGTTAGTCCTTTCTCGGCCAGCTCGTAGGCGCGAACCTCGGCGCTATTCATACCCAGCAGGGCCGCCTGGCGTTCCAGCTGGGTGACGTAGCCCTCTTGGCTCTTGCGCAGTTGTTCCGACGTCTGAGCGCTCTTGCGCGCAGCCGCTTCGGACTGGCGCTTGGACTCGGCCTCGGCCTTATTGGTGGCGTCCAGCTTCTGGTTGGCGGCGGCCTGGTCCAGGATCTTCCTACCCAGCTCCGAAGTGGCATCGATACCTTCCTTGCGCAGGTAGTTCAGGGCCTCTTCTGTCGCGGTGAGGTTCTGGAGGCGCTCGTTCTGGCGCTCCAGGTTCTCCAGGTACTGCTTGCCCTCGCGCACGTTCTTGAAGCGGTCGCCGGCTCGTTCTGCCTCAAGCCTGCGCAGGGCTCCGGTCAGTGCCTGTACCCGTTCGTTGGCTTCATCCAGGCTCGGCAGGTCCATGCCCGGCACCGTAGGAACGTCCGTGTCCTGGAGGGCCTCAGCACGCTGCTGAATCTGCTCGGCCTCGGCCAGTTGCTGCTTGATCTGCTCGATGCTCTTGCCGAGCTGGTCGTAGTTGGCCGTCTTCAGGTCGCCCAGGTTCAGCGCCTGGATAATGTTCCGCGAGGCGTTGCGGATGCGGACGCTAGCCGACTCGGTTGCATTGGCGGCACGGTCCATGCCGGACTCGGCGTCACTACCGAAGTCCAGGAACGCCGTGGCCGCAATGGCAATCATCGAGATAACGCCGATGGGACCGCCCAGGAACCCCAGCAGCCGGCCACCGACCGCCGTCACTGTTCCCATGCCGCGAGCCAGGAAGCTGGATGCCGCAGCGGCGGCCGCAGAGGCGATATTCGCGTTGTTCGTGGCGACCGTCAGAGCCTGTTGTGCCGAAGCGGCTGCCGCGACTGCGGCGGTCCTGCGCTGATAGGCGGCGGTGACGGCGGCCGAAGACGCCAGCGTCGTGGATGCGAGCGACGCCTCTGCGGCCTGGACCTGCCTGATAATGGCCGCTTCGGACAGCCGTAGCTCAGCCAGGCGAGCGAGGGACTGCTGCCGACCAATATCGGTGATCTGCGCCTGAAGCCGGGCCTGCTCCAGCGTGCGCTCCGCAACCAGAGCGGCCTGGACGTCCCGAAGGTTCTGGAGACTGGCGGCCTGGCGGGCGCGGCTGGCGGCCACCTCGGCCTCTGCCGAGGCGACAGCGGCCTTGGCCCGTTGTAGCTCCTGGGCAGCGGCTCGCTGTGCCGCCACGGCGGCGCCTTCGTCGGCCGTTGCTTTCTGAGCGGCGGCGATGGCTGCGGCGCGACTGGCCGCCGCGTTGCTGAGCCAGGTAGTAGTCAGCCCGGTGATGGCCGCCACCGCTCGGCCGGCTGCCGTCACCATCACGGCATCCAGGGCGGTGCCCAGCAGCTCGGCGTTATCGCTCAGGCCGTCCATGACATTGGCGACCCCGGAAATGGCGCCGGCCAGCGCCTCGCCCGCACCTCGGCCATTGGTGAACTCACCTACCAGGCGAGTGAACGCATTCTCCAGCTCCTGGACAGCCATCGAAACGGTCTTGATGCTGGTGGCGAATTGATCGTTCACGCCGGCTGCCGCGTTGCTCAAGGCGTCCACCAGGACATCAGCCGTCAACTGGCCTTCGTTCGCCATCTTGCGAAGCTCGCCGATATTGACGTTGAGGCCATCGGCAATTGCTTTCAGCAGCGCGGGCGCCTGCTCGCTGACCGAGTTGAATTCCTCACCGCGCAGAACGCCCGACGCCAGAGCTTGGCCGAACTGGACCAGGGCCGCCTCGGCGCTCTGCGCACTGGCGCCTGAAATCGCGATGGACTTGGCCACCGTGTCAGTCAGCGATGCGACTTGCCGCTGGCTGATGTTCAGCCGGTCGGCGTTCTGCGCGAAACGCTGGTAGACGGTGGCGGTAGAGTCCAGCGCGGAGCTGGTCAGCTGAGCGATGCGGTATACGTCAGCGGTCACCGCTGCCAGTTGCGCCTGGGTGCTGGTGACCAAGCGCAGCCGGTTCTGGAGGTTGGTCCAGGCGTCGGTGGTCTGGATGATCTCCCGAATACTGAACAGCGCCCCCAGCCCCAGCGCAGCGGCCTTGATGGAGGCAGCGAGGGCCGTCATGCCGCCACCGATGCGCTGGGTGGCGGCATTCAGTTGATCAGCATCCCGCGCCGCTGTCCTGGTGCTCTGGCCCAGTTCATCGACATTACCGTTCAGGCGACGCAGGGCGTCCTGGGCGTCGTTCAGATCGGCGCGGATGCGGAGGGCCAGTGTCAGTTGCTGATTGTTCGCCATTTCAGGATTCCAACTGTTGGAGCAAGGCGGTGGCGTCCGTGCCTCCCACCATTCCGTACATCACCGCGTTAATGTCTCGGGCCTGCTCGCGGCGCTCAGCCGCTTGCGCCTCTTCCCAAAAGAGAATCAGCTGTCGCCGGGTGTAGTTGTTGAGGGCGTCGCGGTGGTGGCCGGCGCGAATGAGGTCGGCGAAGACTCGGCTCCAGAGCGCTGCGCGGCTAGTGCCATTTCCAGGAGGCGCGGACGCCAGAGCCGTCGAACGAAAAAACCGTTGTTCACCTCCCACCAGGTCAGCACCAGAGCTTCACCTTCATCTGGTGGCAGAGCGTCCACCCAGTCCATCGACTGGCCGCAGCTGATGGCGATCAGCTCGCGCAGCGCGTCAGCGTGCAAGGCCAGGGCGTCGAAGATGACGTTGATCGACTCCGGGCTGTCCATCTTCTGCGGGGGGATAGCGGCCAGGCTGTCGCCAAGCGGCGCGAGTAGATGGTTGTGGCGCAGTTGCTCGCTGAAACTCAGCTCGCGTACGGTCACCTCGACGCCCCCGACCGTCAGTTGACGGTCAGGGAACAGCACGCTCAGGCTGTCGTCGGGCGCCGAGTCGGTCGGCTGGCCGCGAGGGTTAACAGGCTTCTTCCCGGCCATGATTTACCCCAGCTGGATAATGCGACCGAAGCGGCCCAGGTCGCCGGTATCCGGCTTGCTGGTGTCCAGCAGGATACCGCCGCTGATCTGCATCCCGGCAACGGTGTTGCCGTCGCTGATCAATGCCAGCTCCTGGAGCGGGTCGGTCGCGACCTTGTACAGCTCGACGATGACCGGCGCGCCGCCTTCGGCCAGGTTGATGCCCTTATAGCGCAGGGCAACGGTCGGCTGCGGCGCGGTGAACATGCCCACCTGCTTAGTGGCGGCGTACTCATAGGCCGCTTTGAACGGCTGGGTCGGGGCCGGCGTCGGCAGACCCAGCAGTTGGACCTCGCCGTAGGCGCCATCGGCTCGCAGGGCGTAATACTGCGGGTCGAGGGGCGCCGGGCTGCTCGCGCTGTCGGTGATGACCAGTTCGCTGACGCCGAAATTGGCCAATCGGATCACATCGCCAGCCACCAGGTCGGCGGGGAGTACCTCGCCCGTCACGGAGCCCGCCGCCTTGGCCACGACCTTGCCATAGAGAGTAAGCGCCAGGTTGTCCGGGCCGATGCTGTGCAGGGTGATGTTGACGGTGGCGGTCTTGCCGATGGGGAAGCTTCGGACCAGGGCTTTCTGGCCGCTGTAGCTTTCCTTGTGCTCGACCTTCTCGACTGCGAGCTGGATGCTCATGGCCGAGACATCCTGAATCCAGCGCCATTTGCCGAGGACGCCGTTGACGATAGGCGCGGCGTCAATCTCACCTTGCCCGTAGAAATACGTTTCCTGTGCCATGTGAGGCCTCCGTAGGAATCAGATGTTGCGCGTTACTTGTCGCGTTTCTCGTCGGCCTTGGGCTCGGCGGGAATCTTGGTGATCAATTGACGGCGCAGCAGAAACTCGGCATCGGCGCGACTGACTTCGATCTCGTCGCCCTGCGCCACCGGCTTGCCGGCATGGGTGTGATTGGGTTTCTCGGCGGTGATGGTGACTTTTACGGTTTCCATGACTTGAGCCTCGGGAAGACAAAGTTGGCGGTGAATACCAGCGGGAAATAGAAGAACCCGTTGCTGTAGCTGACTGGCGAAGCCTGCGGGCTGCGGGCCAGCGGGCTGACGCCCTGATCAGGAACCCAGCCGGTCAGTGCCTTGAGCAGCTGGCCGAGCAGCGGGCCGGCTTCGCGCCGGGCGCCCTGGCCGTCGCCCTGGGCGTCGGCGTAGTACAACGTCAGCACGGCTGCCCAGTGCTGGGTGACCGTCTGAATCGCCCGACTGCCGCCCTGGTGCGACGCCCCGGTGCCGATCTCGTCGCCCAGGTAGACGACATAGACGCAAGGCGAGCCCTGGCGCTGTTCGTCGAGGGTGGCCAGATCGGGGATGCCAGAAACGTCCTGAAGGCCGGGCACCTCGGCGCGGATGCGCTCGACCAGGAGCGTCTCCAGGAACAGGTAATCGAACGGCTCGGCAGTGGTCACCAGGTGCCCCCGAAATCGTTGCGTTGCGAACTGATTTGAACGGTGTTGGCAATGGGCGCCGGGGTGCCGGAGCTGGTCAGGGCCAGGCTGAGCTTCCCGGAGGAAATACCGCTCAGCAGCTTCCGCTTGCGCTCGGCATCCAGGATCGCGGGGTGGTCGTCCTTGACCTGGGTGTGCAGGTTGGCAAATGCCAGCACGCACGCTACGCGCTTCAGCACCACAGGCACCTGGGCCAGCGGCAGCTGGTAGCGGGCGTGCAAGTGGAGATCGATCTCCGCGTCCGCATCGGCGATGGCCTGGGCCACGACCGCCGGATCGATGGTCGTGGCGGGTTTATTGACGCGGTCGCTCAGCTGGCGGATGGACGCCTCGCCGTACTGCTCGACCAGGTCGGCCTGGGTGCAATAGCTCACTGTTGCTGCTCCTGGTGCTCCAGGACGTCGATGGCGCTATGGCACTCGGCAGCGACCCGGCGATCCAGCTCGGCCTGGGCGAGGTCGCCCTGGGCTTCGATGATCGGAGCGTTGTGCTCGGCGTTCTGCGCGGCGATGGTCAGTTGACTGATGGCCAGGGTGTGGTCGCTCATGTCGAACTCCTGATGAATAGGTGGCCATCCGTGGCCAGGGGCGGTCCCTCTGCTGGGGTGGGTTATTCCTGGGTGTCGTTGTCCGACGCGGACGGCTCACCCTCGCCGCCGACGTCGTCCGGCAAGAACTCGCAGGACTCGACGCGCAGCTGGGGCTCTTCCTTGATGGCCTGGAGCTGCGCCTCAGTCAGGGCGGACAGGGCGATTCCGATTCCTTCGCTGGTGAACGCGAAGCCAGCACGCCGGAAGGTCGGCGGATAGCTGCGCACGAAGATGCCCTCGACGCTCTGCTGGGCTTCATCGCCCGCCGGCTGGCGGGCCAGCCTGGCGGTCGGCTTGGCGGTAGTTGCGGCTTTGCGTGCCATGAGATGCCCCCTTATGCGCCAGTGCCGGTGGAGCCATAGGCCAGCTGCCAGAAGCCGTAACCGGCAGCAGCGCGGGCTTCGGCGCCGAACTTCAGCTTGCGCAGGTTGAAGACGTCATCCGAATCCAGGTTGACCTGGGAAACGAATTCCGGCTGTTTCCTGGGCTGGAAGATGAACGGTTTTACCGGCTTGGTGGTGTCCAGCAGGAACCAGGAGGTGTCGGACTCGATACGCCCGTCCACTACCAGCTCAGCAGTGCCGACGTAGGGGTTCGGGGTGTTGTCCGCGAACTTCGGGTTGGTGAGCAGCATCTTCGCCACGTCTTCCAGCGCCGGGCCGACCAGGAGCACGTTGGGGGAAACGTTGAGGGAACGTCCTTCCTCGTCTTTGAACTTCTTCATCGCAGTGCGAGCAGCACCATAACTTGCCTTCGCCGCCGCCTGGCTGGCGTTGGAAAGCGGAGCGGTGCCCTTGTTGCTCACCGAGGCATCACCGACAGGGTGATCCGTGTCGATGAAATACTGGCCGTCGAAACAGGGCTTGGTGAAGGCGCCGTTGACCGCTTCATAGACCAGCTCGTCCGGGAGCTGAGCCGCCGAGTAACCGGCCATCTTCGCCTGGGGCGAGTAGATGCCGATTTGGTCGTCCTCGATGTCGTTGCGGTCCACCTCGACGGTGGCCTCGAAGTCCTCGTTCTCGACAACGTACTTGTAGGCTTTCAGGTTCTTGACCACCTTCGCGCCGATCCAGCGGCGCATCTTCGGAAAGGTGCTCAACCACTTGTAATCGTTGCTGCTGGTGTTGCTCGGCACTTCCATGGCGATCTTCTGCCAGGTGGTGGGGGCCGCCGCGAAGGCGTTGTTGAAGATGGTTTTGATCGCGACGAATGCCGCGTTGAGACTCTGCTTGTTGATCAGCATGTGTCCGGTTCTCCGTTGGTGAGCCTGTTATTCCACCCACACGCCGTCCGGTTCGACGCCGATGATGCGGCCGGCCGGGGAGCGGGTTTCGGTGCCGTCCGTGGCGGCGACGGTCTGGTCGTCCACGATGTAGGCGGGTTTCATCAGGTGCGCCTGGGTGACGCTGCCGTCGTTCGCCCACTTGAAGGCGTTCAGGCGGCGCACACGGACGACCTTGGCGCCGTCCGCGCCATTGCGGTTGTCCACGTATTCCTCAGCGCGGCCCAGGTAGGTCAAGCCGGTGGCGGTGCTGCCGCCTACGGCGAACCCGGTAGCGTTCGCCACGACGATGGCGCCGGCGAAGACCTGGACGTTGGCCGCTACCGGCACGCCGATGACCTCGGCGTCCTGGAGCGGGGTGTTGCGGTCGGTGGTCAGGGCAGTCATAGCGCCTCCTTACTGGCCTTTCAGGGTCTTGAGGTAATCCTCCGGCTTGATCTGCAAGGCCGAGCAAACCGCGAGGGCGGCCTCGTCCAGCTGGTCCACCGAGGTAGGCACCGAGGTACGCCCGGCGCTCTGCTGTTGGGTCAGGGCGGCGATGGGCTTGGCCTGGCCCAGGTAGTTCTTCAGGCCGGCCAAGTCCTTGGCGCCGTATTCACGCGCCCAGGGCTCCATGGACGGAATGAGTCGGCCCTCCTGGATAGCGCTGTTGATCAGGCCGTCCAGCTCGCCGCCGTTGATGCGAGAGGTCAGCGCCGCGACCTGGCCCTGGAGCTGGGTGACAGCTTCAACGGGCACATACTTCGCCGGGTCGGGGTTACCGGGGGCGGCGACCTTCAGCTGGGCGGTGGCGGCGGCGATCTGCTCGACGTCCGCGTCCTGGGCCAGGCCGAGGGTTTCGCGCAGCTTGGCCAGGTTGGTCGCTTGGGCGTCCAGGGCCGGCTTCAGGGCGGTCAGGGCCGCAATGGCCTCTGCCTCGGTCGTGCCTTCTTTCAGCGACAGGGCCGCGATGATGGCTTTCAGGAGTTCATCCACAGGGGTTTCCTCGTCGGGGTTGTAGAGGCCAAAGGTCGCGGCCGCTCGGCGTGCGAGAGGCTCCAGACCGTCGATGGCGGGGTCATTTGTCATTGCGCCCATGAGGATGGAGAGGACCGTGCCGTCCGGGGCGTAGCTGAAGACGGGGCTGAAGTAGAGGTACTCGCCGTCCTCGATCAGCTTCGCGGCGCGGGCGGTGTATTCGACACGCCCCCACAGGCCGGAGCCTTCGCGCCATTCGAAGTCCAGGAAACGGCCGGCAGCGGGCGCGGGCTGGCCGTTCTGCTCTTTCTTTAGGGTCTGGTGCTCGTAGTCCAGGACGGGCGGAGTCTTGCGCGACCGTGCGCGCTCGATCACTGCGGCGGCACTGGCGGCATCGATCCGCCAGCCCGGCACATCCATAGGGCGCCCATCCATGGGCCAGAACTCACCGGCAGGCGTAACTTGAATCCAGGCGCTGCCGTCCTCCAGCTTGGGGAGCTGGAACGAGCAGGCGGCGATGGCAACGTGTAGGCGGTTCTTCTTCATGCCGCCAATGGTGGCGACGGTCGAGCACGGCGGTTACGTGAAGGGGTTCAACGACTGCGGAAACCAACCGGCGCCGTCTTCTGGCTAAGCCCTGGCACGCGGATGGCGATGGAACGATTTCTAACGGGGTTCTAACGGGGTTAACGCACCGAATCTGATGCGAGGTAGCGGCTAACCCCGTTTCGGCGCGTGTAGCGCGTTTGCGGGCGGATCAGGTGATCACGCAGATGGCGGGTCGCTCGCCAGGCACTCCAGGGCGAACTGGACGGTATACGGCGCGGGACGGTAGCCCTCTTTGACATCCTCGCTCAGGTAATAGCGCATCACCCTGTCACTGAGGCCGAGCAGCTCGGCTGCGCGCCGCTGGCTGATACCGGCTTTCTTGAGCAGCCCGCGCAGGTAGCGCGGGTCTGGATTGTGGCTGGAGGCGTCAGGCCTTGGCACGGTATTTCTCGGCTTCAATTGCATCATTGCGAGCGATGGCCACCAGGTCCTGTCGGCATTTCCACAGATACCCGAGCGCGGCGGCCATGGCTTCCTTCTCGGTCGGGTGAGTGGCGCCACGCAAGCCGAAGTAACCATTCTCACCTTCAACCATCTCTACTCGGCCATGATGGAGGGCGCCACCGACTCCATTCTCATCGATTCCCCACTGCCACCCGTTGCTTACTGGGTCGATAACAACGTAGGTCTGGAGGTAACAGTCAATGTCTGTCTTACTGATGGTCATCATTCTGCTTCCTGTTCGCGGCGAACTTTCTGCGACTCGTCGATCAGAGCCAGCCATTGATCCTCGCTCAGCTCGTCAGTGTCTACCACGCATTCGCGGCTGAGCAGACCCAACATGATGCGTCCATCGAGTTCGTCCGCCTCCGAACCCATCAGTTCGGCCACTTCATAGGTGGTGGTGTCATTGGTGATTTTCATAGCTTCGATCCTTGTTAGCGCCTCGCCGTTGTGGCTGGCATGAGGCTAGATTAGGCACATTGTGCCTAATACGCAATAGGCACAATGTGCCGCTTGTCCGAATTCATTCCCCCTAGCGCCACTGGGATAGAGCAGCTAGAAGGACGTCCAGGACCGCATCGCGGGCGCTTGGCTTGAGCTGGCCGTTTCTGAGGACCGGCAGATACGGGCGCGCCGGGATTGTCACCTTACGGCCTCGCCCAGCCTGACCGCCCAACTGCTGGATAGGTGCGTAGCTCAGATTGGAGCCGATCTGCGCCTGGTCACGGTCGGCGCGGGTGGTGATCGAGCGCGCCAGGGCGTTGGTGACCTGGAGAATCGGATGCGCGCCGCGCCCCTTCGCCGCTCGCGCTGCAACGGTAACGGGGCTCAACTGAGGCCATCCCGGCCCCTCGTCCATGAATGCAAACTCCGTCTCGGCCAGCAGCTCGGCAGCAATGCCGCGCATCAGCGGCAGGGTGTCGGTTACCGCCGCGTAGAGCGCCGCCAGGCGCTCCTGGACCTCGCGGTCCACCAGCTCCAGCTCGATGCGATTGGCCATTAGCGAACCCTCCTGTAACGGCCCAGGGCGAGCCCGTCGTCGATGCTTTCCATCGTCACCTCTGTAACCTGGCTGATGTTCTCCATTTGGCCCGGCCCATAGACGCCACCGCGCAGCCGAACCGCCAGGGTAGAGTCGCCATCCTGGACGACATAGACCAGCGACTCGCTGCCACGCTCCCACAGCACCATGGCGGGCTGGGCCAGGCGCTGCGGCAGGTTCGCCAGCTGCTCGCGAGCGACCGGGCTGTTACGGATCACGGTGTCGCTGGCCGATACCACGCCAGCCTGGAGCTGGGCACCCTGGGCAGCCGCGTAGGTGATGTCGGTCGGATCGAGGACGCCGACCGACATCGTCTGTCCCTGGGGCGACGTGGAGCGGTCCACAAACGCCTTCCAGGCGCGCTGGCGTACCGGGTCCAGGAGCACGTCCTGGACCTCGCCGAGGGCGGCAGGCGCTCCCAGGGTGCGCTCGGCCTTGTTGTACAGCACCTGGTCCATCAGGGTGCTCTGTATCGGGCTGCCGTCGAACCCGGCATCGGGGCGAAATTGGATCTTCCGACCGGCCCGGTCGGTCGTCTCCAGGGTGGTTAGGGTCTGTTCCCGAATCTCCCCCGTCCGCTTGTCTACGCCCGTCTCGACGGTCACCTGACCGGTCTTGCCGACGCTGGATTCGACCGTCAGACCACGGCGACGCACAGCGGCCGCCGTCAACGGAACGATTCGGCAACGGCAGTTGTAGCCATTCGGCGGCATGATGTGCTGCCAGATCGGGTCGTCCCAGCGGAACACCTTGCCATGTAGCGCCGCATGACTGGGCCGGGTGACGCTATCCATGACGGCCACATACATCCAGTAAGGATGAGTTTCCTTGGCCTCGTATGCGGCGGCATAGCGCCCAGCCATGTAGGCGGACTGCATGTTGGTCTGATAGATGGTTTCCAGCCGGCGCGGGCTGCCGAGCTGGGCGACCTCGGCCCCGCCGTCCGGCGCAACCACTATCTGACGCCCCCACCAGCCTTTGGCCTCCAGGACCGGCCGCAGGTTGCGCTGGAAGTCGCGCAGCGTTCCGCCACGTTCCAGGTTATCGACCAGGGCGTCGCGGATGTCCTGGAGCACATCCAGGCGTGCCGCCTTGGCCACCGTCAGCGCTCGGGCATGGGTGGCCGCGTCAACATCGTGCCAGTTCCAGGTAATGGCGAACCCCTTGCGCTCCAGGTACTCAATGGCGGCCTCCGGCCGCATGGCGAAGATGGCCCGCAGATCGGCCTCGGTTGGCGTTGCCATCAGTCGATCCGATCCAGCGTGCCGTTGAGCCGGCCCCAGGTGTCGGCCACGAACAGTAACCGATGGAGGGCATCCGCCAGGGCGCTGTCGTCCATATCCGGGAATGCCTCGGCCAGCGCGCCGAGCAGCTCGGCCTCGCTACCTCCGCGGCTGATCACATCCAGGAGCGGTGCGACCAGGCTATCGGCCTGGTTTTGCATGTCCTGGGCCGGCAGGCTGGCTAACACCTGGTCCAGCGCTTCCTGATCGCGGTAGCGTGGTCCGATCACTTGGGCCAGCGCAGCGATGCGAGGACCAGGACGCCGGCTCAGTTGGGCGATGCCTGCGCCGGCCTGATCGACCAGGACTGCCTCGCCTTTGGCCGGCAGCGGGATTCCCAGTTGCTCCTGGACCCAGTTGACCGGCACCTGGACGCCCAGCTTGACCAGGGGCGGTAATGACGTTGCCATGGCGGCCAGGTCGGCCCGGTCCTTGAGGTCGAACACCAGGCGGGGGGCGCGGCGTGCGTCGAGATTGCCGGAGCGGTTGAGGACCAGGAGGGGCCAGAGTAGGTCGCGGCTCAGCGTGGCGGCGAGCTGTCGGGCATCCGCCGCCAGAAGGTCATGGCGCACCTCGTTATGGACCTGCCCCAGGGCATAGGCACCACCGCCCGACTCGCTGGTCTGGCTGGTGAGCGTGCCGCCCAGGATGGCCTTCGACATCGAGTCATCGCACCAGCGCATCATGGCCATGAACGGCTCGGCCGAGCCTTTCGACGCTTCCTGGAAATCGATAGACATACTCTCGGGGATGATGCCCGCTGCGGCATGGCCGAGGCCGGTCACGGCTCGCAGCAGGGTTACCTTCTCTTCGTCGGGCGTGCCGGGCGGGTACTTCCCGAGCCGGATCGGCAGACCGTAGATTTCGAGCATTTCCGCCAGGTCGGCCGTGGAGTAGTGTTTGAACAGGTATGGCCAGGCCACGACCCGGAACAGCCCGCTACGCGCCACGTATCCCGAGCGCGAACGCGGCTTGTGCATGATCCAGCCGAACGGCTGGAGTACCTCGCCCGCGATGCTGTTATCGCGCAGGCGCAGCTCGTCCTGGTCGTCCGGGTTCAGTTGAAACCAGCTCTGTGGCCGGTGGTCGAAGGCCTGCGGCAGCCACTCCCGTCCCTGGAGGGACCAGTCCAGCTCGATAGCGCTATAGCCGTGGCCGACGCCGTCCATGCAATCGAGCATGAGGTCTTCAATGCCTTCCAGGTCGAGCAGCAGCTCGTGGAGATACTCCGCGTCGGCCTTCTCTGCGGCCGAGGCGTTGCGCGGCGGCTCGATGGTCCAGTCCAGGCCGAGGACAGCGCGCTTGCGCTTGCTCATTTCGGCGAACAGGTGGGCGTCGCGTTCCTCCATGTCCATGAACAGCTCGGCCTGAGCCTGGAGGTGCCCCTGCTCGGCCTCGATCAGGATGTGAGCCAGCTTGGCTGGGGTCAGCCCCTTGGCCGGGTGGTTGGCGAACTCTTTGGCCAGACCGGCCAGGTGCGCGGTCTGCTGCTTGCGCAGCTGCTGGGTTCGCAGGGGGTTGCCGTAAATATCCACGATGGCGGCCATCGTTGCGTCTCCTACCAGTCGCCGCCCATGCGGCCACCTACGTCAAATGAATCGTCAAATCCACCAGAACTGGTGGTCCCTTGCCGGCCTACCAGGGCGAACTCCATGGAAGCGAAACCGGTTGTCGCGAGCATCCAGAGCATGTGCAGGGCGTCGGGGCCATCGTCGTGGTCTGCGGCCGGGAAGTGGCGCAGCTGTTGCTCCAGAACGGTCTGGCTTGGATGCAGACGGATTAGGCCGTTGGCCATGTGCGGCTGGAGGCTTTCGATGCGCAGTAGCTTGTCGGCGTGTGGTGTGATCGCTCGGGCAGGTACTGGGCAGCCCGCCTTGGCCGAGCGCTTCACCAGCTCGGTGCGCAGGAACTCCTGGAACTGGACCGCCTCGACGCCCCAGACTAGGCAGCGATAGGCCCGCTGCATGGCGATGATGTCCTCGATAATCTTGTCCGGCAGGCGCTTGCGGATACCGGCCTCGACCACGTCCAGGACGCCTGTTTCCCGATTGAACCCACCCACCAGGATGGCGCTGGGGTCGCGGCTGGAACCTTGCTTGCCAAGGGACGGGTCACACGCGCCGTAGAACATCCATTGCGCCAGGCGGTTGACCCAGAACGTGATGCAGGCGGCGAAGGGGGCGTTTTCGCCCTGGACAGGGTCGTTCTGCTGTTCCGAGTCGAACGCCGAGTGCCCATCGCGGGCACGTTTCACCATGAGTTTGTAGAGGGGCTGCCCATCCGGCCAGCAGATGATCGCGCCGTCCTCCATGGCGGCGGCGCGTTCCTGGTAGAAGGCCAGAGCGGCGGCGCCCTCGTCGTCGGAGTTGAGCAGCAGTTCCTCCCACTTCTCCCACAGGTCCATGCGGTGCGGCCATTCGATGATCGCCTTGAACTTGCGCCGCTTCCACAGCGGGTTTTTCAGCAGGCGCGACAGGACCGAGTCGTAGTGAAGGATGGTGCCGATGATGATGACGTCCATGGTGTCGTCGGCCGAGCCGAGGGACAGAACGGTCTTCTTCAGCCAGTTTTCCAGCTTGTCGCGCTGCTCCGGGCTGCGGACGTTCTCGTCGTTCTCCAGGTCGTCGCCGATCACCAGGTCAGGACGATGCGGGCCGTGTCGAAGGCCGCGCATCCGCTTGCCGGAGCCGAAGACCTGGACCTTGGCATCGTTCGCCGTAACGATGGTGCCGACCTGCCAGACGCGGCCCTTGCCGGCGCCCTGGGGGAAGTCCATGGCCAGGCGCGGGTTGAACTCCAGCTCCGCCTTGATCGCCTCCAACATCGTGGCGGCCTGTTCGAAGGCATCCATGATGATCAGGGGGTAATGCTTGCGGCCGGTGAGTACGCACCAGATCACGAATATCTGGCTCACCAGGGTGGACTTGGCATTACCACGCGGCGCCGCAATGGCTTCGTGCTGGCCGTCCGGGTGGTCCACCAGCTCGGGCAACCGCTTGTAGAGGTAGTCGTGGAGCAGCGCATTACCGCGCTTCACGTAGTGCGGGAAGTAGGTCCGGGCGAAATACTCATAGTCCGCGCTGGCCCGTTCACGCCGGGCGGCGCTGGCCTTCGAGTCGGGGTCGAAACCTGCGACCTCGGCCTCGATCTGGCGACGGAACTCTCCCGCAAGCTGGGCGATGTCCGCCAGGAAGTCCCTGGTGCTACTCTTCATGGCTTCTAACCAACGCTAGGAGCGTCAAGAATGACTGGTCCGAAAGTATTCGGGGTGGAAGAGGTAGAGGCGATAAAAGAGCGCGATACGCTCATTGCCGCCGTACTACGGGGGCTGATCTCGGTCGCAGAAGTCATGTCTGCCAGTGAAGAAGGCAGGAAGGCTTGGGAAGAAAGCCTTGAGCGTAACTTCAGCCGCGTCCCTGACCATGTAGACCCAGAGGTTTTCCACATGGTCAAGAACCGGCTTCTGGGAATACTGCCCGACCCAGAAGACTCTTAAGGTCAACCCTGTTCGTGACGCTCACCACCTTTGCCGTGGTGGGCACTTCTTTCGCCAGAGCATCCAGATAACTGCCGACCAGCTTTCCGAACAGTATCGGCGCGCTGTCCTCGACAACCAGGTGCTTGCATTCGTTCTGCCGCAGCTCCAGCAGACGTACCGTCATATCCGCCAGAACGGCCAGGTTCTCCGGGCTCATCGACATTATCCGATCTCCTTTGCAATGATTTCACCGAACGGCTCCAGCACCTCGGCGAATGCCTGGGCGTGCTGCGGGAACCGCTCACGGATGAAGCTGGCCAGGCGCTGGAGCACTTCCATCGCGGTGGCCAGCGCTGATGTCTCGGGCAGAACGCGCTTGGACGCGCTGACCGTCTTGTTGTAGGCATCGGCCAGGCTGGCCAGCAGCTGCACCTTCACGGCGGGCTTGATGTCCGCGTCTACCTGGATGGCTTCCATCGTGGCCTGGAACTGGGTCACCAGGCCGGCCAGCACCTGGCGCGCCACGTCCTCCAGCCCACCACCGGCCAGCAACTGCGCCGATTGCGCCTTGTCCCAGTCGTCCCCCTCGGCTTCCGCTTGCTGTTTCCAGCGGCGAGCGGTGCCATAGGAGACGCCGAACATGGCGGCCGCGACCTCAAGGGACTGCCGGTCGAGGACGTAGGCGCGGCGCAGGGCGTCGCGGGTTTCCTTCGGGTGCGCCATGGGCTACCTCAGATACCGAGCTTGATACGCGCCGCGAGCAGGCCGCAGGCAACCAGGCCACCCGCCAGCGCGCCGGCCGCCGAGCCGTACAGCACGGCCTTACGCTCGATCTGCGGGAATCGGTCCTCGAAGCGCTCCAGGCGGCCGTCGATGCGTTGCAGCAGTTCGAACTCGGGAGAGGCTTTCTTTTCGGTCATCGGATCAGTCCTTTTGAAGGTGCCGCACGGTGTCCCAGTGCAGTCCGGCGCAGAGGCCGTATTGGTCGTAGAGTTGTTTGAGGGCAATTGCGGTGGCATCGGGGCTGTCATCAGTCACCGCCACCGGGGTCGGGCACGGTTGAGCCAAGGCCGCCGGTAGTGGCCTTGGCGGCACGTTGACGGGCGGTTTCGAGCTGCTGCATGACGCCAGCAGGAAAGCGGCAGGCAGCGCGATCAGCAGCGGTTTCGGCCAGGGCATGGCGAAGCTCCCGAGTAGTTTGTTGGTCGCTGTCGGCCCGCTGGGCCAGGCGCTGGAAAAGAGCCGCGCTGGTGTCCTGGACCGCCTTCAGTTGTGCCGCCGATTGCTCCAGGACGTCGCGGTAGGCGCGGGTCTGTGCGTCGGCGCAGGCGGCGCGCCCATCGGCTAGCCCAGCCTCGCGACCGCCCCACCAGCCGGCCGTCCAGATCATCACCAGGAGCACAAAGACAATCAGGTCGGCGCGCCAGGTCATGGCGATTTCTCGACGCTGAGCTGGACTTGGTAGGACGCAACGGTCTGCATGAAGCCGTAGGCGAACGCCCCGCCCAGGCCATAGGCAAGGCCTGCGGCACCGATTGCCATGAAGGCCAGAATCACGACACGGGCCAGCAGGTCGCGGAGATAGAGGCGTATCCAGAGCCATCGGTTGGCCGGGTCTTCACGGCAGATCGCGAACAGATCGCTGAGGCTGATTCCGCTGGGGCGCTGCATCACAGCACCTCCCGCACGGCCTGGGCGATCTGCTCGGCGCTGTAGGGCTGCTGCCCGTTTTCGTGCCGAATGATCGCGGTCACCAGGGCGGCCAGGGTGTCCTGGTCCATGTGCAGGCCGGCCTGCGGCGGAACCCCCATGGCTCGGGCCACGGCCGTGGCATATGCGCGGGTGTCGTTCTCGTTGGACGGCGCCCAGCGTGCGATCAACGATTCGACGGTGCGCAGGCCGTGGACCTTGCGATAGTTCAGCAGCAGCTTTGCCAGGGCGCGGATTCCGTTATGTGCGGTATCGAAACGGGCGAAACGCGGCTCGACCTTCGGGTTGTGCGGGAGCTGGCCCTGCCAGTTGTTGCGTGCCGACCAGACGATGTTGCCGGGGTTGTTGTTGCGGATGCCGCGAGGTTGAAGGGCCATCAGGTGTTCTCCAGTTTGCGTTTTACCCACTGGGCGAACGCGCCCAGCCATGAATCGCCGTCCCGCTCAAACAGGCGCAGGGCCGCCCCGATCAGCCACCAGGCGGGCAGACCGGCAATCACCAGGAGCGGAGCGGAAACGAACAGCAGGCCGACCGCTGGCTCCAGTTGGTAGAGCCCGGCCACCACCTGGGCGGACTCGAACAGCTCGGGGCGGTTGGAGTGCAGGTAAACCACCAGGATTGGGCCGAAGACGCTGGACGCGACGATGGTGCAGAACAGCCGGGCGAACCCCTCTTTCATGGTCCGGGGCCACAGGACCAGGAAGCCCAGGGCGGCGGCCAGGGCGCCCGCGCTGATGTGGATGCCGAACATTTTCAGCAGCGCGGCGCTGCCGGCCGAGGTGGATGCGGGATCAGGCATTTGGTGCTTCCGTTGCGAGCGCTGCCCGAATTGCGGATAGGTGCGCATTGCCTACCTCCGGGGCGGACTTGGTGTAGTTGGATATGCGGAAATCGGTGTCGGTGACGCGGGGAGCTGGAGGCGGGCCGCGCCGGATCGACTCGGCGCGGTGGTCCATCATCTGGCGATACGCCTTGACCTTCGCGAAGGCGTCCTCGACGTGCGCCCGAACAAGTGGCTGCCAGTTGACCGGGCAGGCTTCCAGCAGAGCGTTACGACGCTCGCGGCTGGGCTCGGCCAGGATGGCGGCGGCGTAGTCGCGGGGGCTGCGTAGAGACGTTGGGGGGCTAGATGTGCTCATGCCGCCATCCTGGCGGTGAGTGCGACGCGGGATTAGCGGAAGGGGTTCAACGGCTGAGACAGGGTCGGCGCGGAGACGCCGGCCGGGGCGTTGCGCCCCGGCTTAGTGGAACAGGGTGGATTGCTGCGGTGCCGGCTCGCTCGGCCGGTTGACAATCTCCCATATCCAGCGGTCGGACAAGTTGTATTGGCGGGCTAGATCGCTGAGCAGGCTACGGGCGGTTTGCCCGTCACGCAAGCCCTGTTCGAAGCGCTCGACGATCTCCAGATCGCGCCACCGTACCAGCGCCTTGTGGCAGCGAGCCACGTAAATTTCTTCGCCCCGATAGTGCGTGTGGAGCTGCTCCTCGATGTCGCTGCCCACCAGCTCGGCCAGCGCAGCCCGGCGCGCTTCGCCCCTCCGCGCCCGGCCCTCGGCTATCCGCCAGGACGTGCCGCCGAGCTGCTCGACTACCACCAGCGTGGCCGGCAGGCCGATGCGTCCGGCCATGTCGCGGACGGTATCCGGCAGCATGTCCTGGACCTCCCGAAGATCCACCTCAGACCTGGCCATGGCGGCTCCTGTCGATGATAAGCGCCTGCATCAGCCGGTAGAGCTGGCTGTCGTCCAGCCACTCGACCCGCTCGACCTGGAACATGCGCCGGGCCATATGGTCGGCGTAGCTCCAGGGGCGATGGGCGCTGGCCAGGAGCGCGGTGATTTTGCGCAGCACGGTTTGCCGGTTTTGCGGCACTTTTGGCGTCGCCCGGCCTTGCCGGTTGCTCTTCGGTTTCCAGCCCAGACGCTGGAGTTCGACCAGTACCTGGTCAATCTGGCGCGGCCCTAAGTCCTTGGCCGAGCGCACGCCCGCGACGCGAGCGAGCAATGCGCGATAGGTGTCATCGTCCATGCCCAGCTGGGCCTTGGCGATGTGGATTTTTGCGAGGTTGACGGCGCGTAGGCTCATCGCTTGGTCCTCCCTGGATGGCTTCTCTTTTGGATCAATTCGGCAAAGCGTGACGCGTCACGTTCTGCAATTTCGGCAACGTTGTGTAGGAGCAAGGTGACCGCCTCGGCCGGCTCGGCGAAGCCACCGGCCGCGCAGATCAGATCGAGTGCATCAGCCGTTCCCTGGTACATGTCCATGTTGAAGCGGCGACCGCCCAGCGCAGCGCGGCGCAGGGCATCGCGCTCGCGCTTCGCTCGTTGGCGTTCCCGCGCCAGGCGGCGCTGGCGGTCTGTCTTGGTTTCGTTCGTCATGGGTGGCTGCTCATCAGTACCGGACCACCACGTCCGGCAGACCGTCCCGGCCAGGCCGGGGCGGTTTCGCTCAGTGGACGGTGCGGTTCTTGGCCGTGGTGTAGTGGATTTCCTGCTGCGGTTCCTCACCGCGAGCGCGCCGTGCCAGGCACTCGTCGCAGGCGCAGGAAACGGCGTTACCAACTCCGTTCTGCTTTGCGAGTTCTCGGCCGAGGGACATGGTCGATTGCATAAGGGCGTAGGCGATCTTCGATGCTTCGGAGTCGTGCAGCGGCGGGCCTTGCATGGAGAAATCTATTCCGCCTTCGGTGTCGCTTAGGGTGATGGTGTATACGGCCATGGCTATGCCTCCTTCTGTGCGGATGCCTGCTTTTCCAGCTGGCGGATGCGGGTGCGAATTTTCTGCTCGACGATCTTCTGGAGGCCGGCGACCGCGAGCGCGGCGCGGCATTGCTCCAGGTCGAAGCCGGCAACGGCGCGGAGTCGGCTATCGACGTCTACGGCGCCGTAGCTCTGTCCGGGGTGATTGAAGGGGTTGGACTGCTGCATTTCACACCCCCAGCGCACGGAAGCCGGGCCGATCCTGCTGGCCCAGGGTCTGGATGTACCGGGCGATGGAGCCCAGGTTTTCGCGGTCGGTGGCGTCGGGGCTCACACCCGGCACGCGCCGGGCGACTTTCTTGCCGACCTGGTGCGGCTCAGCGGTTGCAAAGACCGCCGCCCGCACGCTGGCCAAGTCGCCCACGGCAAGGGCGAAGTAGCCCTCGCCTGGGTGTTCCTCCCGCAGCTCGATCAGGCCGTCGATGCGGCACATGGCGAACGTCTTGGTCATGATCAGAGCCCCTCCAGCAGCCGAATGGCATCGTGCGTGACCTGGGCCGGAGACTTCCGGCGAGCGCGTGGTGTAGCTGGGGCCGGCTCGGCCTGCGGCATGACCAATTGACTGGGGCGTACTATCGTCAACTCGACTTCCGGCACTTCGCCGACGGTGTACTTGAACCCAGCTCCAGAGGCGTAGTCGGCCTGAACCTCTGCGGCTCGACTCATGATGTCTATCAGCTTGAGTGCATCAGCCTGGGGTAACAGGAAGCGCTGATAGTCCAAGGTGACGATGCACAGCTGTTGCGCGCGGTTGCGTGCCATGTCACACGTCCTCCACATAAGCGACCTGGAAAGCGGCGCTGTCGTACTTGGCGAGAAGACGGATGAAGCACTCCAGTGCGTCCCCGCCCTCGGTTTGGTTTGCCGCTTCGGGTACGCCCGGAACCAGGAGCGACACGTTGTCGTAAGCGTGCCGCGAATTGGTCACGAGGATTTCGCGAACGACCTGGTCGTCCCCACGGGCGATCTCGATGGCGCCCTCGGGCACCTGGTCACCGAACTGGATCAGGCCAGAGGCCCAGCAGAAAGCGATGGTGTCGGCCATGTCACTGCACCTCCGCTTCGAAAGGCACGATGGCGAAGTCCTCGATGCCGGTGTTCAGGGTCAGCCCCGGCAGCCCCTGGACGGCCTCGGGTTCGTTAAGGATCGCTTCCTTGTTCACCTCTTCCTTGACGCGGATGAAGCGGATTAGCCCCTTGCTGCGCAGTAGCTCCAAGACCGCATCGGCGCCGCGCACAGTCACGGACGGGGGACGGATGCGCCACTGGACTTCGCCGGTAGTGAGGTTCGCGTACTTGACCTTGTTGTTGTCGGTCAGCTCGGCACGGTTGGCCTCGCACCAGGACTGGACTCCGCCCTGGAGGACCGCCAGGCGCTTCTTCAGGTCTTCGGCCGGCTCCGAATAGCGCTCGGTGATCTGGCCGATTTCATCGTTCATTGCGGTTTCCAGTCGGGCCAGCTCGCGCTGGAGGTCGCCGATGTTCTTGATATCGCTGATGACCTGTTCGCGGGTCTGCGGGACGTAGACGGCGGCAGCGGATTTCAGACGTTTCTTTGGTGCCATGTTGGCGTTCTCCTGTTCAGTGAATTACGGGTTTGCTGCCGGCGAAGTCGCGGTAGCTGATCGGTTCGCTCCAGGCCAGGGTGATGCCCTGGAAGCGGGTGATGTAACGGGTGCTGCCGGCCGAGGCGTCGCGCTGGAAGCCCATCAGATAGCCTTTCTCCAGGAGCTGGCGGGCGTCATCTGCGGCGATGGTCACGCGCCCCTCTGTCGGCTCCAGGCGATGAAGGCGGACCCCCATGCGCTGGAGCAGCCGGGCGGCGTCGTTGAAGGTGCGCAGGCTCTGGGCCAAGTCAGGCGTCAAGACTTTCAAGGGCAATGCGGTTCTCATGGCCTTGTTCCTCTCGTTTCATGGGGGCGGTATGCGGGTTGCGTGGACAGGCGCGGCACGCTTTCCAGCAGCGCATCGCGACGGGGTTGTTCAGCGGCGCCGGCCGCTGGAGGTACTCGCTGCACTCGACCGAGGTCACCGCCTCGCCCAGGGCCGGGCACTCAATGCGGCTCAGCGCGGCCAGGACACGACGCTCGACGCGGATCGTCGAGGGCGACGGGTAGCGGTTGGCGAGGATGGTGCTGACGGTCGAACGGCTCATGCCGATTGCCTCGCCGGCTTTCGTCTGGCTGCTGCGGGCCACCTCGGCGGCGAGCAGCTGGACGAAGACAGGCGGACGCTCGCCCCAGGCCGACAGATCGATTGCGCGTTCCATCAGCACCCCCACTGCCAGGCAATGAGGCGGCGGCCGAGCATCAGGGCATCACCGGCCAGGATCAGCAGCAGGCCGAGGGCCAGGAAGATGCCGATGGGGATCAGTGCTCGGCGCATGGCGGCACCTCCTGGCTCAGCAGTGAGGCCGCCCGGTCCAGGCGCTCCCCCTGAACGCGTTCCTGCATTGCAGCGGTTTGACGCTCAAGGTGATTGATAGCCCCCTGGTGCGCCTCCTGTTTCCAGGGATGGCTATCAGCGATCTTCCTTCCACAAGGATCGCTGCGCACGGAGGCAAGGGCCTGCTCCAGAGGCATTCCCTTGGCCAACCGCATGCGCACGGTGGCGGCGGTGACCTGGCCGAACTGGCTCACCAGCTCCGGCAAGGTGGCTGTTACACCAAACGCGGTGTAGCGGGTGTGTTTTGTCATCGCGGCGCGCCTCGCCGCGACAATCGAGCGCAGACGCCCCTCTGTCATCGGACACTTGCGTCCCTTCTTCTCCTGGTCAGCGCGCAGGCGGTCCCACGACTGACAAGGAGGCACCCAGTCCATTTCTGGCAGGAGTTCCAGGAGTTCCTTGAACTTCCGCGACTGCATACCCAGGGCCTTACTCACGGCCCGACGACTGAACCCACGGCTCGCCATGTCGCGGATGTACTCCTCAATGTTCGTAGTGCCGCGAAAGTGGCTTGTGCTAGCCTTCGCAGCGCTACCGCCTTGCTGTGCATGCATTTGCATGGCTCCTCTCCTTCCGGGTGGTGGTAGGTGTCGAGGGGCGGCCACCCCTCGGCACCGTCTTCATCACGGCTTCAGCCGCCTGATTCGTTGTTTTCTTCGGTATCCGACACGCCAGCCTGGGCAGCGCCCCGCGAACGACTCCGGTTGTGCTGGTACTCGCCGTGCGAACTCCACATGACCTGGTCAAGGTTCGGGTCGTAGACCTGGCGGCGCGTCTCGCGCTGGACGATGGGCGGCCGAGGGCCGGTGTAGCGGCCTGGCTTGAGGGCGTAATGGCGGCCGTTGCGGGTCAGGTATCCGGCGTTTTGGAGGTCGATGAAGTAGCGCTGAACGGTGCTGGGCGACACGGTCGTGCCCGAGGCCGCCACCGATGCGGCGATCTGCTCCGGGGTCGCTGGACCGAGGATTCGCAACGTCCGCCAGACCGCCTCGGTGGTGTATCCCTGCTGGGATGGCTTGCCATCGGCGTTCAGGTTCGGTGCCTCGACGCCGTTGTCGCGGACCAGTTGGAAAACGACCTCTTCGCCGCGCTTGAATCCGCGGATCGCCTCGACGTAGCCGCCCAGGCGCAGGCAGGCGACATACTTCTCGACGGTCTTGTCGTGTTGGTTGGAGCGGCGCGCCACGCGGTAGACGGTGAACTCTTCGCGGTTGGCCCGGATTACTTCCCACATCTGCTGGCGGGGGCTCTTGCCCCCGACCATGCAGAGGTGAGCCGGGTTCTTGCCGAGGCTCATTTCGAAGTCCTCGGGCTCGGGGCCGCACCGGTGTACAGCTCCAGGTTCAGGCGCTGGAGGTCGGCCAGTTCCAGCTCGCGCCGGCCCTGAACGGTGGCGGCCTCGGCCAACTGCTCCAGGTTAACCGCGACGCGACGGACAGAGCCCAGGGACTTCTTCACCAGGTGCGCGAGCAGATCGTCAGCGATAGCCACTCCGGGGCTGTAGACCGGCGCCAGGTTGCGGGCGTCCTCCAGAGACACTGGCTGGGCCGGAACCCAGCTCAGCACGCGGCCATGGAAGCGTTCGAACTTCTTCAGCTTGGTCGGCAGCATTTCCTCGCCGATCAGCAAGATGGAGGCTTGGCTGGACTCGTACAGATCACGAATCAGCTCGACCTGGCCAGCGGCGACCAGGTGGTCCATTTCGTCGATGATCAGCGGGCGGCCGCTGGCGGCCAGTTCCTCGGCGATCTGGTCGGCCATTTCCGGGATGGTCCCGGCCGGCTTGATGCCCATTTCACCCAGGATCGACTTCAGCGTGTGCTTGCGGGTCCAGACGCTTTTGGCCTGGACGTAGTAGGCGCGGCGGCGATTGGCGATCCAGGCGGCCGAAACGGATTTGCCGAAGCCGGACGGGCCGTAGAAGCAGACCAGGCCGGGCAACGTGGAGGTACGCGACAGCGCTTTCTCCAGGGCGATATCGCAAAGGGCGATGTTGGCGATGTCGGCCATGCCATTGGCCAGTTGGGTGGTTTTCGGGGTGGTCATGAATACAGCTCCTTTCATGCTTGCCGCTGCTGGGCGGCGAATTCTTTGGATTTGGGGTAAACCTCGAACCACTGGGCGGCGTCCGGCTCGATGGGCAGGCCGGAGCGTTGCCGCTCGGCCAGCTCGCACCACTGCCGGTAGCGCTGGGCGGGAGCGGTCGGCAGGGTGAAGACCTGGGCGGTGGTGGCTTGGGTGGTGGCTGCGGTCGGGTGCGGTTCATCGATCCGCTCGGCCTGCACTTCAAGGGTCGCGGCGCTGCGCGACCGGAGTTGCTCGGGGGTGATCGTGCCGAGGCCGGGGATGGACAGCGGCGCATCCATTTCCAGGGCATACCCGCCGTCACGCTCGGCGCGAATCTCGTCGAGGTGAGCCAGGGCGCGCTTCTCGCGGGCCTCTGCGCGTTTCTCGCGGGCACGCTCGACATACGAAGCTGGCATGTAGTCGCGGCTGTTGCCGTTCAGCTCTGCGGTGCAGAGGAAGCGGCCCTCGCCGTCGTAGACCCACACCCTGCTGGCGTCGTGGATGTCGTAGCCCACGGCCACCTGGTCGCCGTGGAATTCCTCCAGCTCGCGGGCGAAGTAGCGGTTGCCGATGAACTCCAGTTCGCAGCGGCGGACGGTGCGCAGCACCTGGGGTCGGAACAGCGGCCGGGCCTCGTCGTCGGTGACGCGCATCGGGCTGAAACCCTCCGCTTCGTGCAGCGCCCAGGCTTCGTTGGGGGTCATGTGGCGGCGGCGGCCGGTGTTCGGGTCAACGATGCGCGGCAAGCTGCTGTGCGGCCGGTCGTTGTACTCGGCAATCTGCTGTTCGCAGAACGCGACAAAAGATTCCCAAGACATCAGCGGCATGGTGCCGCCCTTGGCGATGGCCCGGCGCGTCAGCTTGAAGGTGGCCAGCTTGGCCTGGCGGTCCATGTCGGCGCCGATGTAGCCGGGCAGTTCCTTGGCGGCGCGAATCCACAGGCTCTGGTGGACGCGCTCAATCACACCCCGCGCCTGACTGTTGTAGGGCAGGCTGTTCTTCATATCGATGCCCAGGCGGCCCATAAGGCCGACCGCCTCGTCGCGCATCATGTGGTTGACGTAGCCCGAGCCGTTGTCCACGTAGAAGATGGCCGGGACGCCGCCCTTGATGCAGGCGTCACGTAGGGCATCGACCACCACCAGGGCCGACTCGGCCAGGCCGGTGGACCATCCCGGAATTCGACGGGTACGGATGTCGATGATGGTGGTGATTTCCGGCCGGAAGGGCCGGCCGTGCATCGGGTGCTGGACCTCGGCGTCGAACGTGTGGCCGTCGCAGGAATAGACGTCGGTCGGGAGTAGCTTGGTGAAGTCGCGGCGAATGAACGGGCGCAGTGCCTTGATTTCATGCTCACCCATGCGCCCGACCTCGCGGCTGACGTTGCCGACCTTGCGCAGGAACGCATAGACCTGGTCCAGGCTGGGCATTTGCCCCTGCCAGTGCTTCTCCAGCAGTGCATGGGCAGCGCGGGCGCTGCGCTTCTCCGGCCCTTGGTAGATCGTCATGAAGGCAGGCGCCCAGTCGGGAACGCTCATGTCCGGGCGGCGGACCTTCGGCACCAGGGCGCCACGCTCGGCCTGGTCCAGGAAGCGCTCCAGGCTGCGCACGCTCGGCAGGCCATCCGCGCTCGGGCGGCCGCGAGGATCGCGGGCCATCTTGAGCATAGCGAGCAGCTGCGGCTCGACCTGGCCGAGGCGCGCCATGTCCAGCATCAGGGTAATGGAGCGTTTCCGGCTGTAGCCGGTGCGGGCCATCATCAGGTCTAGGGCGTGCAGCACCCCCTGGCGGGCATCGGCGACCAGTTGCTGGCGGTTGGTTTCGACCAGGGCCAGCTGCGTCTCCTGGCGGACCGCCTTGGTGGCCACCTCGCCCAGGGCGGCGTTCAGCAGCGCGGCGCGGGTTTCCTTCGGCAGGGCCGAAACGTGGTACTCATATCCACCACCGCGCCCGGAGTGCTTCTGCTTCTTCCAGCCTTCCCTTTCTGCCAGCTTTCGGACACCTCGATCAGTAGTCGGCAGCCCTGGAAGCCCGGCCAGCTTTGTAGGCATGAACCACTCACTCATGGTCGCCTCCAGTAGTCTCATGGCGGGCGATCAGGGCGTTACCGAGGGCGAGCGCAGCAGTTTCCAGCCATTCGACTGCAATCTGTCTGCTGCCGTTGAAGACTGAAGCGAGGTCGCCATCGACCGAGTTGAAGAACTCGGTGGCATGGCGGAGATCGTCGAGAAGCGGGCGATGTATAGCGTCAAGCTGTGCTTGCCCGAGCGCGATGGATTCAATACTGTCAGCCGTTTTGGAGGGCGCAGGTATGATCAGCGAAGAAGAGTTTCGCGAATTGCAGGAAGAACTGGACGATCTGACAGAGTCGTTCGGCCGGCTTGAGGAAATGAACGAGGCATTATCTGAAGTGGTGTTCGCACTGCTGCAATCCACGTCGATCAGGCCGAGACTTTTTTCCCGACTCATTGATCACACCCTCGACAAATGGCTGATTCTTCGTCGTGACTTGGGTTCTCCCTCCGCAAAGCTCTTGCAGCGCGTGCGAGACGACGTTCTCTCCAAACCGCCTGAGGGGACGCTGGATTTTCCTTCAGCCAGGCCGCGACCTCTGCTGCGAGCGGTTCCCGCGCCACGTCGGAAAGATTCGGCTCACGGGCCGGACGGTTCTGGAGGAGACGTTCAACGTGAGCCTCGGCCTGGCGATACTCCTCAGCCTGCACCAGGGCCAACTCCTCACGAACCCAGCGACGAACAACGTCCCGAATTGGACGAGTAATAAGCTTGATCATCAGATACCTCCCATAAGTCGCTTGAGTTCACGTGCCTGCCGGCTCGCTTCCTCGCGGGTCCGCTCAAGGCGGCCCAGTTCGGCGAGCAGTGCATCGCGGCCGTAAGCCACGCGGCCGCCACGCACATCGACCAGCCAGTTGGTCAGCAGATGGCTCGCGCAGACGTCCTCTAGGAGGGCGGCTCGGTAGAAAGGCAAGTTGTGATCAGCTCGGGCGGGACTCGACCAGGCGTCGAGCATGTTCTTGCTCACGTCATCGCCGGACAGGCGCGACATGCGGGCGGCGACCTCGTAACGGTCAAGGTCGCAAGCCTTCAGAATTTCACTGACCAGTTCGCTGACCTGGGCGGCGTAGTTGCACTCACCAGGTATAGCGCGGGCCGGCTGCGGAACATCGAAGATGTCCAGCGTTCGATCGTCTTTGCGGCGGGCCATGTTCAAGCCCTCGCTTCGTCTTTACGCTGCGCTATAGGAGCGTATCTGGTATTTTTTGCATAACTTTCATAAGTCAGCAGCGTCTCTGAGCGATTCGGACGCTGCCGCTTCGGGTTGTCCTCGTCAATCCAGCGTTCGGGCCAGAGCTTCACAGGGCTCAGGTCCAGCGCGGCGGCGAGTGCACGCTCTACGCGGGGATAGGGAATCTCTTTCGCGACGCGAACTGCCCTGGAGCTAACACCCAGTTGGCGGGCTATTGCCGCGGTGGAAGAACCACGGATGCGCAGCTGGTACTTGATCCACTCCCAGCGCATCACCGGGTCTTTCGGGATGGTGGCTATGTTCATCTCAATCATTCCATCTTGGCGGGTGGAAGGCTGTTATCTAACTGCCTGTTGGGGATAAACATAACACATCTGATTGGCTGATCAAGACGGAACAGTAAAGTTCCGCCTTTTGATTTACACATCAATCAAATGGAATCGGCTTTTTTATCGTGAAATCAGACACTTACGGAAAGGCGGAACAAGATCAATCAGATAAGTCAGCTGTTCCGACTTTCACGCAGGAGGTCGGAACGCGCATCGCGGAGGTGGCTAGGCTGCTTGGTAGCCGGCGAGCATTGGCGAAGCAGGTCGGCATCCACGAGACCCAGCTTTACAGATATATCAAGGGGATCAACGCCGCCGCTCCTGAACTCCTTTCGGCCATAGCCAAGGCTGGTCGTGTGAGTCTGGATTGGCTTATCAATGGGGAAGAGGTGGCTGCGAAGCCTGTCGAAGGCGCGAAGAGCATTGAGGGCGAGTATGTATACATACCCCTCTATGACGGCCAGGTGAGCGCAGGGCACGGTTCCTGGACCGACGGCGCCACCGTGCTTGTGAATCTGGCATTCACCCGGTACAGCCTGCGAAAAAAGGGCTTGGACCCCTCCAGTATCTCAGCGATCCGCATTGGCGGTGACTCTATGGAGCCTCTGCTGTGCGATGGCGATACAGTGCTTGTGGATCACACCAAGTCAACGGTCCAAGACGCGGCAGTCTACGTCGTTCGCCTGGATGACCATCTCTATGCAAAGCGCCTGCAAAGGCGCTTTGACGGGTCGGTGTCGATCATCAGCGAAAACAAGGCCTATACCGAAATGATTGTCCCAAAGGCAAAGCTGTCGGACCTGGAGATCATCGGAAGGGTTGTATGGGCTAGCCGCTGGATGGTTTAGCGCTCATTCTGTGCCAATTAACGATCAATATTTTGCAGTCCTTGCTCAATCCTGATCGATATTTTCCAAACGCCCTCACACTGCCTGTCTGGCTGGAGTCCTAGTGCTATAGGGGCTCTAGCCTATCCCGCCCTCTTTTGGCATGTGTCAAAACAGTCACCTCCCCACAATAAACGGCGGATAATGCCGTTGGCACCTGTTCCGGACCGATGAAAGAAGCTGCACTTTCACGCGCCGATCCAGGCGTAGGGCGAATAACCGCTGCGCGGTTATCCGCCGGTGCGCGATCGATAGCCTGGCTGGGCTCAGGGTGCGAAGTAGCGGGAGATCTGCGAATAGACGCCGCTGAAATCGGAGAAGTAGTCATTGCGCTGTGAGGTGGGCGCGCCGCAGTACGAGGGGCCGCCGTACAGGCCACCGCGCAGTTGGTAGGAGCCGTCGCCGGCGACGGTCAGCAGGCCCGAGCCGGACGAGCCGCCTTCGACCACCGCCGACGGCCAGTCGACGCGGGTCAGGGCGGTATGCCCGTCGTAGGTGACGCCCACTGCCGAGACGTTGCCCTGCGAGTACTTCTTGGCGTCGCCGCGCGGATGGTGGATGTCATGGCCGAGCGAGCCGTTGGCGATCGGCGTGGCGCTCCAGCCCTGGTAGAACACGCCGGCCGGCGGAGTACGCTTGAGTTCCAGCAGCAGGGTGTCGCGCTTCGCGTCGCGGTGCAGGATATTCGCCCCGCCGGTCAGCACGGTGACGCTCTGGTTGATGGTCGAGGCGTCGCCGTAGCACTGGGTGGTGTTGTAGAACCAGATGGTCTGCAGCGTCGCGGCGGTGGCCTGGTCCTCGATGCAGTGCGCGGCCGACCAGAACAGCTGGCGCTTGGGCGAGTTGCCGTTGTTCAGCAGGGTGCCGGTGCAGATGTAGCTGCCGCCGTCCGCCGAGCTGGTGAAGACCATCTTCGCCACCGCGGCGGTGGCGTTGTCGTAGGCCCGCGTGCCGCTCTGGGTCGCGCAGACCGCATCCACCTCGCAGCTGCCGCTGGCGCCGAAGCCGTCGCGGTAGCCGGCCTTGTACAGGGAGTCGGCGAAATACGATACCTGGGGTACCGACAGGCGCAGGTCGCCCGGTTGCAGGTTGGCCGGCAGCACCAGTTCGACGGTCAGGGTATCGCCCTCGATGACCGGGCTCCAGTAGGGACGGTTGAGCGAGAGGTCCTTGCCGCTGGCCTCGAAGATTTCCTTGCCGGCGCCGGCGAAGTGCAGCAGCACGTCGTCGGGCAGCGAGCCGCTGCGGGTTTCCAGGCGAATCGCGGCGCGCAGGCTGGCGGCCCCCGCGGCGCTGATCGGGAAGCGCGCGGTGTGGCGCCCGTCCGGGGTGTCGATCCATTCGAGGGTTGCCAGGTCGATTTCCGGAGTCGCCGTCTTCAGGCCCACGCCTACTTGCAGCGGCGTACCCGGTTTCGGCGCCAGCGGCGCGGCGCGGGCCACGCGGCGGGCGGGGGGCGCGGCGAAGTGAATGCCGGCCGCCGAGGTCGCCGCGTTGGGGTTGGCGAAGCGGGCGTGGCCGGTGCTCGCCGGAGA
>NZ_SCND01000169.1:0-12270 GCF_005503585.1 Pseudomonas sp. 2VD | reverse complement strand
CTCGGATATGTGTATAAGATACAGCTGCTGGGCTCGGGCGACGCGCCGAGCGCTGCCGATCCAGCGCCGCAGGGACAGACGCCGGCGGACAAGCCGCAGCAGCAGACCCCGGTGGCCGATGCCGAACAGGACGGCGGCGAGCGTCCGCTGCTGATGCCAGGCAAGAAGACCCTGTTCCAGCGCGTCCTGACCAAACCCGGCGCGGCCATCTCCGCCGAGGCTGGCGGCCCGCCCCGGGCCGGCGCAGTGCCGGCCTTCTCGGTGCTCTACGTGTACGCCCGCAAGCAGGTCGGCGGCAGCCCCTGGCTGCGCGTCGGCGCCTCCAGCAACGGCGAGGGCGACGGCTGGCTGCCGGCCAGCGCGGTGAGCGACTGGAAGCAGAGCCTGGTGCTGAAGTTCACCGAACGCTCCGGCCGCGCGCCGGTGATGTTCCTCAACAGCGCCGAGCAGGTCGAGCGCCTGCTCGGCGATACCCGCGCGGCGCGCGACACCCTGACCCAGGCGGTGGACCACAAGGGCGATCCGCAGGTGGTCGCGGTCGAGCCCAACGACCGGGCGATCCCCCAGGACCAGTTCTACCTGCTGCCGATCTTCGACTCGAAGGAGAGCTTCGACGCCGACGGCCAGCCGGCGCAGTTGCTGGAGGTCGCTTCGATCGACCCCGGCGGCAGCGCCACGGCACCCCAGGCGCCGGGCCAGGCCGGGCGGGGCGGCGCCAGCGGCGCGGCGAGCGACACCTTCCGCACCGGCATCGTCCTGGTGGTGGACACCTCGGTGTCGATGCAGCCCTACATCGACCGCGTGCGCGAGGTGATCGACGGCCTGCAGCGGCAGATCGGCGAGCGCGGCGACCTGGACAAGGTCAGCTTCGGCCTGGTCGGCTTCCGCAACAACACCGACAAGACCCCCGGCCTGGAATACGTCAGCAAGACCCTGGTGCCGCTGCAACCGGGCAATGACGCGCAGCGCTTCGCCGAGTTGAGCAGCCAGGTGCGCGCCACCGACGTCTCCAGCCACTCGTTCAACGAAGACGCCTTCGCCGGGATCATGCAGGCGGTCGACGAAATGGACTGGTCGCCCTACGCCGGGCGCGTGGTGCTGCTGGTCACCGACGCCGGCGCGCTGCGCAAGAACGACCCGCTCGGGCGCACCCAGATGAACGAGGCCGAGGTCCGCCAGGCGGCGCTGCGCAAGGGCGTGAAGATCTATGCCCTGCACCTGCGCACCCCGGCCGGGAAGAACAACCACGGCTACGCCGAGCAGCAGTACCGCAGCCTCACCGCCGACGCCAACCCGAAGATCGCCGACCTCTACATCCCGGTGGCCGGCGGCGAGGTGAACGCCTTCGGTAACACGGTGAAGGAGATCGGCACGGTGTTCGCCGACCTGGTCCACGACGCCGGCAACCGCAAGCCGCAGGCGCCGCGCTTCGACGCCGCGCCAAGCGTGGCGAGCAAGTCGGCGGCCATCGGCTACGCCATGCAGATGGAATTCCTCGGTCGCCGCGACCCGGTGCGCGCGCCGCAGGTCGTCACCGCCTGGACCGCCGACCGTGACCTGACCAACCCGGCGCTGCCGGCGTTCCAGGTCTGCGTGCTGCTGAGCAAGCTGCAACTCAACGAACTGCAACAGTCGCTGAAACTGATCGTCGATGCGGCCAAGCGCACCCAGACCTCGCCCAAGGACTTCTTCCAGGAAATCGCCAGCGCCAGCGCCTACATGAGCCGCGACCCGGCGCAACTGGTGAAGGGCAGCAACCTGGCGCAGAGCGGCGTGCTCGGCGAATACCTGGAAGGCCTGCCGTACCGCAGCAAGTCGCTGAACATGACCCAGGACCTCTGGCTGTCGCTGAGCGTCGCCGAACAGCAGGACTTCATCGACGAACTGGAGTCGAAGATCCGCCTCTACGAAACCTTCCACAACGACGTCGCCAACTGGGTCCGGTTCGGCGACGCCGACGCCGGCGACGCGCTGTACCGCGTGCCGCTGTCGACGCTGCCATGATCCTGCGCCTGCACGAGGTCGCCCGCAGCCACGGCGCCGGTCGCCAGCGCTACCGCCTGCGGGTGCCGGCGCTGGAATTGCGCGCGGGTCGCCAGCTGGCCATCGTCGGCCCCAGCGGCTGCGGCAAGAGCACCCTGCTCGACCTGCTGGCGCTGGCCCTGGCGCCGGACCCGGGCGGGCGCTTCGAATTCCTCGCCGGGGAACGCCCACAGGACATCGCCGCGCTCTGGCGCGACGGCCGCCAGGACCGCTTGGCGGCGCTGCGCCGGCAGCACTGCGGCTACGTGCTGCAAAGCGGCGGGTTGCTCGAGTTCCTCGATGTGCGGCGCAACATCGGACTGCCCTGCGCATTGCTCGGCACCCCGTCCGCCGAGCGCGTGCAGGCGCTGGCCGAGCGGCTGGAAATCGGCGACCAGCTGGACAAGAAACCGGCGGCGCTGTCGGTCGGCCAGCGCCAGCGGGTCGCCATCGCCCGCGCCCTGGTGCATGCGCCGCGCCTGTTGCTGGCCGACGAGCCGACCGCGGCGCTCGACCCGCTGAACGCCGAACGGGTGATGCGCCTGCTGGTGGAACAGGCCCGCGAGCGCGGCGCCTGCACCGTGGTCGCCACCCACGACGAGCGCCTGGCCCGCGCCGCCGGCCTGGAAGTCCTGGCCATCCGCTGGCAACGCGAGGCCGACGACAGCGTCGGCGCCTGCCTCGAGGACGTTGGCTGATGCGCGCCGGCCTGCTGCTCTCGCTGGCCTGGGCCGACTATCGCGGCGAGGCGCGCCTGTCGCTCTGCGCGATCTTCGCCCTGGCGGCGGTGATCACCCCGCTGCTGGTGCTGTTCGGCCTCAAGTACGGCCTGGTCAGCACCCTCACAGAGCGGCTGGAGCGCGCGCCTTCTGTGCGCGAGATCATTCCGGTCGGCGGCGCCCGCTACCGTGCCGAGGACATCGCCGCCCTGGCCGCACGCGCGGATGTCGCCTTCGCCGTGCCGCGCACCCGGCAGATCGCCGCCACCGCCGACCTCAGCGGCGGCGGCGAGACCGCCCTGAGCGTCGAGATGATTCCCAGCGCCGCCGGCGACCCGCTGCTGGCCGGCCTGCCGCAACCCGACCGGCCGACCCGCGTGGTGCTCAGCCACGGCGCCGCGGAAAAACTCGGCGCCCAGCCTGGCGAGCGCATCGTCGCGCGCATCGGCCGGCGCATGGATGGCCAGGCACAGAGCCAGCGCCTGGAGCTGGAAGTGCTCGCAGTGCTGCCACAGGAGCGTTTCGCCCGCGACGCGCTGTTCGCCCCGCTGGCCCTGCTGGAAGCCGCCGAGGACTATCGCGACGGTCGCGCGGTGGCCGCCTATGGCTGGCCGGGGAAGGCCGGTGAGGCGCCGCGCGCACGCATCTACCCGGGCTTCCGCCTGTACGCCCGCGACCTCGATGCGGTGGAAGGGCTGCGCCGGCACTTCGTCGCGAGTGGCGTGGAAGTCGCCACCCAGGCCGAGGCCATCGCCCAGGTGCGCAGCCTCAGCCGCAACCTCGGCCTGGTGTTCTGGATCGTCGCCGCGCTGGCCATCGGCGGTGCCTTCGCCGCCATCGCCGCCAGCAGCCTGGCCGCCGTCGAACGCAAGCGCCGCGCCCTGGCGGTGCTGCGTCTGCTGGGCTTCCCGACCGCCGCGTTGGTCGGCTTCGTCATGCTCCTGGCGCTGTTCAGCGCCGTCTTCGGCCTGTTCCTCGCCGGGCTGCTGTACGCCGCCACGGCCGGCGCGCTGAACCACCTGTTCGACAACCAGAGCGGCGAGTTCGTCTGCCGCCTGCTGCCCAGCCACTACCTGACGGCGCTGCTCGCCACGCTGCTGTGCAGCGTCCTGGCCGCCGCCAGCGGCGGCTGGCGCGCGGCGCGGATCGAAGCCGCAGAGGGATTACGCGATGTTTGAGAAAGCCATTCTTCCGCTCGCCCTCGGCGCCTGCCTGGCATTTGCCGCGCCGGCCTGGGCCGAAGGCGACTCGCCGGACAATCCCAAGCCGCTGGCCGACGACGTCGCCCTGCCGCTGCCGTGTGGCGGCGAGATGGTCTTCCGGCATGTCTACGTACTCGCCGAAGGCGCCCTCGACGATCGCGAGGTCAACCTCGGCTACGCCTTCAACGAAGGCGAGGCGGGCTACCAGCAGTCGTTCATCTCCGGCTACCGGCGCGACTACGTGAACGGCCAGTTCAGCCTCGCCGACCTGGCACCGGCCTGGCAGCAGAAACTCTCCGCCAGCCTGCCGAAGCCCGCCGCCGGCACCCCGCTGAAGCCGATGATGTACTTCATCGGCAAGTACGAGGTGACCGCCCGCCAGTACGCCGCAGTGATGAGCCAGGCGGCCGCGCTCTCCGGCCAGGGCGAAGCGCCGGCCTGCGACGTGCCGGGCGGGATGGCCGCGCGGCTGCCCAAGGTCGACCTCTCGCGCTTCGACGCCGAACGCTTCGGCGCGGTGTACAGCGCCTGGCTGCTGAAGAACCACCCGGATCTGCTGCCGGTCAGCGGCCGCGGCAAGAATCCCGAGGACGGCGGCATCGGCTTCGTCCGCCTGCCCACCGAGGTCGAGTGGGAGTTCGCCGCGCGCGGCGGCCAGGCGGTCAGCCGCCAGGAACTGGAAGGCCGGCTGTTCCCGCGCAAGGTCGAGGGCAGCGACCAGGAAGGCCCGCTGGGCGACTGGGCGGTGTACAACCAGGTCGCCGGCGGTACCGGCCAGGCCGCGCGACTGTTGCCGGTAGGGATGAAGCGGCCGAACCCGCTGGGCCTGTTCGACGTGATCGGCAATGCCGCGGAGATGGTCCAGGAGTCCTTCCAACTGGTCCACGCCGGACGCCGGCAGGGCACATATGGCGGTTTCGTGGTGAAGGGCGGGAACTATCTCGAAGGCGAGATGACTCTATTCACCGGGATGCGCCGCGAATACCCGCTGTTCGCCGCCGACGGCAGCGAACAGCGCAACGAGACCACCGGTTTCCGCGTCGCCATCGGCGCGCTGTCCGCGCCGCGCTCGCGCTATCCCGAGCTGTTCGCCCAATGGCAGAAGGAAGGCCGACTAGCGGCATTGACCGATGCCATCGATGACGCTCAAGATCCCACCAAGCAATTGGACGGAATCATTGCCGCCACCCGCGACCCGCAGATGCAGGCGCAGTTGGCCCAGATAAACGAGGAACTCAAGCGTAACGTTTCGTTGATCGCCCGGCAGCGCGAAGAGGCCGCCGGAAACCTGATACAGTCGGCGGCACTGGTCGCCGAGACGATCAACAACTACAACATACGCCTGACCAACCTCAAGAAGGACAGGGAGAAAGCCGTGGCAGCCAGGGATCAGGCGACCGCCCAGCTCTATGCCGGCGCCATCGCCAACGGGCGCAGCGCCCTCGATGGCGCATTGGCCATCTACATCGACAACCTCGCCACCGGCACCCGTTACACCGACGCGGTGATCCAGGCGCAGTTCCAGCGCATCCAGGAAGAACTCAATCGCAACCCGGTTCTGGGCAAGAGCCTGGTCAAGCGCGCGACCCTGTTCGTCAAACACGTCGGAGATTATCGCCAGCAGCACCGGGCCGAGCCGGAGGCGGTATTGAAGGAATTGCTCGCGTCCAGCGGGCGTTGAAGGAGTTCCGTCCGGCACCTCTCGGCAGCCGGGCGGTTCATCAAACCAGGAGTGAGATGCAATGAGCCAACCCAGCGAAAACCGTTTGATCACCTCGGCGCGCTACGCGCTCTGCCTGTTGACCGCCAGCGGCGTGCTGCTCAGCGGCTGCGCCAGCAGCGGCGTCGGCTCGGTCGCCCAGACCACCCGCGCGGAATACTACCCGTCCTGCTACGAGCCGGTGTCGCACCTGCGCAGCACCGATAACGCGGTGCGCAACTCGGCCATCACCGGCGCCATCACCGGCGGCCTGCTGGGCGGCCTGGCCGGCGGCCTGGCCAGCGACGAGAACCGCGGCCGCAATGCCGCCCTCGCTGCCGCAGGCGGCGCCCTGGCCGGCGGCGCGGCGGGCTACTACATGGAGAAACAGAAGCAGATCAGCGACGACCGCGCGCGCATCGGCTCCTACGCTACCGACGTCGACCGCAGCACCGTCGAGATCAACCGTAGCGTGGCCTACGCCAAGTCGGCGCAAAGCTGCTACCAGAGCCAGTTCAAGGCCCTGCTCGACGGCCGCAAGAACAAGTCGATCAACGAAGCCGAAGGGCGCAAGCGCCTGGCCGAGATCGTCAGCGGCCTGCAGGAGACCAACGCCCTGCTGGTCGCCGCCAACGGCCGTGCCGGCGAGAACATCAACAACTACACCCAGGCCTACGAGAAAGACCTGCAGCAGGTCGGCGTACCGCGCACCGAAGTGACCAAGGTCGCCGAGGCCGAGAACCGCGCCAGCACTACGAAAGGCGGCAGCAAGCCCAAGACCGGCAGCAATCCCAAGGTGCCGAAGGAAGCGGTCGCCACCGAGCAGACCATCCGCAAGGCCCAGGACGCGCAAAGCGAAGGCAACAAGGTGGCCTCCCGGGGCCAGGGCATGATCCAGGAAGTCTGCAACAGCCCGGACATGGGCGACTGGGCACCGCCGAGCTGCGCCAAGGCCTGATCGGCCTCGTTACCAGCACGAACGCGACGGCGACCTTCGGGTCGCCGTTTCGTTGAGGGGCCTGGCGCGCTGACCCGGCCGGCCTGAAGGGCGAGCGTTCGCCGGGACGGCTGCTTCCGACGTTTCCGGCTTCCCCGGCGGCAGCGGTTCTTCCCGCAGGGCGGATACCGCCACCGGCACGCTCCGCCGCAACTCCGCCCTATACGAAATGCTGCGCCGCGGGGAAAACGCTAGAACAACGCCATCTGCGCCCCCGGCACGGCGAACCGGCTGCAATCCAGCCCGAAGCCCTCGCGGCGGTCCAGCCCGAGGCGCTTCATCGCCACCGCGAAACGCTGCGCCAGCAGGTCGGCGAACGGTCCCTGGCCGCGAAAGCGGTGGCCGAAGCGGCTGTCGTAGACCTCGCCGCCACGGCATTGGCGGACCAAGCTCATCACATGCTCGGCGCGTTGCGGGTAGTGCGCCGCCAGCCATTCCTCGAACAGCGGGCCGACTTCGCGCGGCAGGCGCAGGAGCATGTACGCGGCGCTGCGCGCGCCGGCGTCCCGCGCCGCCTGGAGCAGGCGCTCCAGCTCCATGTCGTTGACCATCGGGATCATCGGCGAGCAGAGCACGCCCACCGGGATGCCGTTGCCGCTGAGCGTGCGGATCGCCCGCAGTCGCGCCGAGGGCGCCGCCGCGCGCGGTTCGAGAATGCGCTTCAGCTCGTCGTCGAGGGTGGTCAGGCTGATCATCACCGCCACCAGGTTCTGCTCCGCCAGTTCGCGCAGCAGGTCGAGGTCGCGAAGGATCAGCGAGCCCTTGGTGACGATGGTCAGCGGGTGACGGAAGCGCAGCAGCACCTCCAGCACCTGGCGGGTCAGGCGGCGTTCGCGTTCCAGCGGCTGGTAGGGGTCGGTATTGGTGCCCAGGTTGATCGGCGCGCAGCGATAGCCGGGCTTGCTCAGTTCCTGCTCCAGCGCGCTGGCGACGTTGCTCTTGGCGATCAACCGGGTCTCGAAATCGATCCCCGGCGAGAGGTCCCAATAGGCATGGCTGGGCCGCGCATAGCAGTAGATGCAACCATGCTCGCAACCACGGTAGGGATTGATCGAGCGATCGAAAGGGAGGTCCGGCGACTGGTTGCGGGAGATCACCGTGCGGGCGATCTCCTCGCGCACCTCGGTGAGCTGGATCGGCGGCACGTCCTGCTCCCAGCCATCGTCGAAGGCCTCGCTGTGGGTCGGGGCGAAGCGGTTGAGGGGGTTGCTGGCGGTACCGCGACCGCGCGGGGGCAGGGGAGCGCTCATGAGGGGAACCCGGCGAAATACTGTATATAAATACAGTATCGCACCGGACCCCAGCCCACAGCCATCGCCGCCGGTCGGCGGCGAGCGGTCAGGCGTCGGGCTTCTTCTTCAGCTTGGGATTGGGGAAGAACTGCACCGACTGCACCTTCGGGTTGGCCGGCTTCGGCGCGTTCTGGTTGACCCGCGTACCCAGCTCCTTCGGGATCGACTGGCCCTGGGCGTTGAGCGTGTCGGCGTAGCCGCAGGCCACGCATTCGCGGTGCGGCACGCCGTCCTCTTCCCACATCTGGATCTTGTCCTGTTCGCTGCACGCCGGGCAGACCGCCCCGGCGATGAAGCGCTTCCTGGTGATCGCCGGGCTCATGCGGCCTCCCCGACCAGCCCGGAGTGACGCAGCAGGGCGTCGATGGACGGCTCGCGACCGCGGAAGTCGACGAACAACAGCATCGGCTCGCGGGAGCCGCCGCGGGCCAGGATCGCCTCGCGGAAGGCGCGCCCGGTATCGGGGTTGAACACGCCTTCTTCCTCGAAACGCGAGAAGGCATCGGCGGACAGCACCTCGGCCCACTTGTAGCTGTAGTAACCGGCCGCGTAGCCGCCGGCGAAGATGTGCGCGAAGCTGTTGGCGAAGCGGTTGTACGCCGGCGGACGCATCACCGCCACTTCGTCGCGGATGCCCTCGAGCACCTGCAGCACGCTGCGGCCGTCGCCGTGGGTGGCGTGCAGCTCGAAGTCGAAGAGGGAGAACTCCAGCTGGCGGACCATCATCATCCCGGACTGGAAGTTCTTCGCCGCCAGCATCTTCTCCAGCAGGTCCTGCGGCAGCGCCTCGCCGGTCTCGTAGTGGGCGGAGATCAGCGCCAGGCCTTCCGGCTCCCAGCACCAGTTCTCCATGAACTGGCTGGGCAGCTCGACGGCGTCCCAGGCCACCCCGTTGATCCCGGAGGCGGCGGCATGCTCGACGCGGGTCAGCAGGTGGTGCAGGCCATGGCCGAACTCGTGGAACAGGGTAGTGACCTCGTCGTGGGTCAGCAGCGCCGGCTTGCCGTTCACCGCCGGGGTGAAGTTGCACACCAGGTAGGCCACCGGGTCGATCAGCCGGCCCTGGGCGTCGCGCCGGCGGTCGCGGGCGCCGTCCATCCAGGCACCGCCGCGCTTGTTGGCGCGGGCATAGAGGTCGAAGTAGAAGCGGCCGACGTGCTCGCCGTTCTCGAGGATCTCGAACAGGCGTACGTCGGCGTGCCAGCGCTCGAAATCGTGCAGTTCGCGGATCTGGATGCCGTAGAGGCGCTCGACAATGGCGAACAGGCCGGAAAGCACCTTGTCCACCGGGAAGTAGGCACGCAGCGCCTCCTGGGACACGCTGTAGCGCGCCTCGCGGAGTTTCTCGGCGTAGTAGCCGGCGTCCCAGCTCTGCAATTCGGTGCAGCCCTGCTCGGCGGCGTAGGCGCGCAGCTGCTCCAGGTCGCGGGCGGCGAACGGCTTGCTGCGCACCGCCAGGTCGCGGAGGAAGCTGAGCACCTGGTCGCTGGACTCGGCCATCTTGGTCGCCAGCGACAGCTCGGCGTAGTTGGCGAAGCCGAGCAGGCCGGCCAGCTCCTGGCGCAGGTCGAGGATCTCTTCCATCACCGGACCGTTGTCGTTCTGCCCGGCGTTCGGGCCCTGGTCGGAGGCGCGGGTGCAGTAGGCGGCGTATACCTCTTCGCGCAGGGCGCGGTCATCGGCATAGGTCATCACCGCGTAGTAGCTGGGGAACTCCAGGCTGATCAGCCAGCCGTCCAGGCCCTTGGCCTCGGCGGCCTGCTTCATCTGGGCCTTGGCCGAATCGGTCAGGCCGGCCAGCGCGGCTTCGTCGGTGACATGCTTGGTCCAGGCCTGGGTGGCGTCGAGCAGCTGGTTGGAGAAACGGCTACCCAGCTCGGACAGGCGCGACTGCACCTCGGCATAGCGCTTCTGCTTGTCCGCCGGCAAGTCGATGCCGGACAGGCGGAAGTCGCGCAGGGCATGTTCGAGGATGGTTTTCTGGGCCACGTCGAAGCCGGCCGCCTCGGGGCTCTTCGCCAGCGCCTCGTAGGCCTCGAACAGGGCGCGGTTCTGCCCCAGCTCGGTGGAGTAGGCCGACAGCTCCGGCAGGCAGGCCTCGTAGGCCTCGCGCAGCTCGGCGCTGTTGCACACCGCGTTGAGGTGGCTGACCGGACTCCAGGCGGCGCCCAGGCGGTCGTTGAGTTCGTCCATCGCCAGCACCAGGCCCTTCCAGGTCGGCTGCTCGCGCTGGGTTTCCAGCAGGCGGGCGATGGCGGCGCGGTTATCGGCGAGGATCCGCTCGATGGCCGGCTTCACGTGTTCCGGGCGAATGGAGGAGAAAGGCGGCAGGTCGTAGGCCTGCAGAAGGGGATTCGCGCTCACGTTGGCAACCTTGGCTAAGGAAATACCCGACCATCTTAAATACAATCGGCGGCATCCGCAGCCTGAGGAAAACTATCGTGACCATTCGTTCCTACCAGGGCAAAACGCCACTGCTCGGCGAGCGGGTCTTCGTCGATCCCTCGGCCGTGCTCGTCGGCGACATCGAGATCGGCGCCGACAGCTCGGTCTGGCCGCTGGTGGTGATCCGCGGCGACATGCACCGCATCCGCATCGGCCAGCGCAGCAGCATCCAGGACGGCAGCGTGCTGCACATCACCCACGCCGGCCCCTTCAACCCGGACGGTTTTCCGCTGAGCATCGGCGACGAAGTGACCGTCGGGCACAAGGTCCTGCTGCACGGTTGCAGCATCGGCAACCGGGTTCTGGTGGGGATGGGCTCGATCGTCATGGACGGCGCGGTGATCGAGGACGAAGTGATCCTCGGCGCCGGCAGCCTGGTGCCGCCGGGCAAGGTGCTGGAGAGCGGCTTCCTCTACGTCGGCAGCCCGGCGAAGAAGGCCCGTCCGCTGAGCGACAAGGAGCGCGGCTTCTTCGCCTACACCGCCGGCAACTACGTGAAGCTCAAGGACCTGCACATCGCCGAGGACTACCATGCGTGACGCCGCGCTGCGCTACCCGAACATCCTCTTCGATCTCGACGGCACCCTCACCGACCCGCGCGAGGGCATCACCCGCTCGGTGCAGTTCGCCCTCGCCCGCCTGGGCATCGACGAGCCGGACCTGGCGCGCCTGGAGCACTTCATCGGCCCCCCGCTGTTGCAGTGCTTCATGCAGACCTACGGCTTCGACGAAGCGCGCGCCTGGGAGGCGGTGAACCACTACCGCGAGCGCTTCAGGGTCACCGGTCTCTACGAGAACCGCGTGTTCGACGGCATTCCCGAGCTGCTCGTAGCCCTGGTCGGACGCGGCCACACGCTCTACGTCGCGACCAGCAAGCCCGGCGTGTTCGCCCGCGAGATCGCCCGCCACTTCGCCTTCGACCGTCACTTCAAGGCGATCTACGGCAGCGAGCTGGACGGCACGCGCACGCACAAGGACGAACTGATCCGCCATCTGCTCGACAGCGAAGGCCTGGCAGCGGAGCATTGCCTGATGATCGGCGACCGCATGCACGACCTGCTCGGCGCCAGCCGCAACGGTGTCGCCTGCATCGGCGTCGGCTACGGCTTCGGCAGCGAAGACGAACTGCGCGCGCACCAGCCGACCCATTACTGCGCCGACCTCGCCGCCCTGCGGCAGGTGTTGGAATCCCACTGACCCATGCTCCGTTTCAGACAAGGACGCCTGACATGACCGACAATCCCTTCGCCACCCCCACCGCCCCGGTGCAGCCGCCGGCCAGAGAGGTGCCCGCCACCACCCAGCCCTATGCGTTCATCGCGGTGCTGGCGCTGGTCACCTGCTTGTCCTTCGCCGTGAGCCTGGGCATCCAGTGGTACAACGACATCGGCGAGATCCGCCAGCGTTTCTCCGAGCACCTGCAACTGATGGCGCCGCACTGGTTCACCGGCCTGGTGTTCTACGCGGCGGCCAACCTGCTGGTGCTGCATTCCTACCGCGAGAAGCGGCAGCTCGTCGAGTTCCGCCCGCTGGCGCTGCTGCTGATCGGCTACGGTCTGCTCAACCTGGTCTGCGGCATGCTCGCCGGGATCGGCCTGGCACCGCTGACGCTGCCGTTCTACCAGTGGGTGACGGCGCAATCCAGCTACGGCGTCTGGCTGATGGCGTTCAACGAAGCGATGAGCTGGGTCTACCTGCTCCTGGGCAGCCTGCTGCCGTTGGGGCTGGTGCTGCTCGGCAGCCGGGTGAACTCGCCGCGCCTGGCCGAAGGGGAAGAAGCCCGCGTCGCTGCCTGGCAGGTCGCCCTGGCCGCCGCGCTGTGTTTCGCCACGCTGTGCTTCAAGCTGATGCAGTTCCTTCCCTACGCCCTGCTGCGCTACGACGAGCCTTGGCT
>NZ_SCND01000168.1:0-12516 GCF_005503585.1 Pseudomonas sp. 2VD | reverse complement strand
ATCATGCCCAGGGCGTCGACCGCGGCGACCTCCCAGCCCTCGCCGAGTGCCTCGCCCAGCGCCGGCGCCAGGCGCTCGGCCTGGGCGCGGATCTCCGCCGCCGGGCGGCTGAGCAGGCGCAGGGTGGTCAGGCGTTCGGCGAGGCGGTCCGGATCGCGGTACAGGCCGAGCACCGCCTCGAGGGCGGCGAGGGTCAGCTTGTCGACGCGCAGGGCGCGCTTGAGCGGGTTCTTCTTGATCCGCCCGATCAGTTCTCGGTTGCCGAGGATCAGCCCGGCCTGGGGCCCGCCGAGCAATTTGTCGCCGCTGAAGGTAACGATGTCGGCGCCGTCGGCCAGGGCTTCCTGCACCGTCGGTTCCTTGGGCAAGCCCCAGCGGGTCAGGTCCACCAGGGTGCCGCTGCCGAGGTCTTCCAGCAGCGGCAGGCCGTGGCCATGGGCGATGGACGCCAGTTGCGCGGTGGGCACGCTGGCGGTGAAGCCCTGGACGCTGTAGTTGCTGGTATGCACGCGCATCAGCAGGCCGCTGCGCGGGCCGATGGCGGCTTCGTAGTCCCTGGCGTGGGTGCGGTTGGTGGTGCCCACCTCATGCAAGCGCACGCCGGCGCGGGCCATGATGTCGGGAATGCGGAAGGCGCCGCCGATCTCGATCAGCTCGCCGCGCGAGATGATCCCTTCCTTGCGCGCCCCCAGGCTGTTCAGCGCCAGCAGCACCGCCGCCGCGTTGTTGTTGACCACGGTGACCGCCTCGGCGCCGGTGAGTTCGCGGATCAGCCCGGCGATCAGGTCGTCGCGGTCGCCGCGCTTGCCGCTGGCCAGGTCGAACTCCAGGTTCAGCGGGTAGCGCGCGGCCAGGGTGATCGCCTCGATGGCTTCGTCCGGCAGCAGGGCGCGGCCGAGGTTGGTATGCAACACCGTGCCGGTCAGGTTGAACACCCGCCGTACGCGGCTGGCATGCTGCGCGGCGAGGCGTTCGCCGGCGCGCCCGGCGAGCACTGCCTCGCTCAGTTCGATCTCGGCGAGGGCACCGCGTCGGGCCGGCTCGCGCAGTTCGTCGAGCAGGTCGCGGAGGGTCGCCAGCAACGCCTCGCGGCCGTAGCGCTGGTGCAGGGGAGCGGCCGCCGCGCTGCGCAGCAGGCGGTCGACCGAAGGCAAGCGAACGGAACTCATGGAGAAACCTTATCCACAGGGTAGGGTCACCGACACGCCCATCATAGACGCGTCGGCGCATGCCCGCAGCGTCTTCGGCTATTCGCCGCCGGGGGCCAGCAACAGGTTCGGCGAACGCCGCAGGTAGCCGTCCTCGGCCAGGCGCATGTCCAGCGCCAGGCTGGCCAGGTCATCGGCAAGGGCATCGGCGTGGCGGTCGAACTCCAGGTAGAACTGCTTCAGGTAGCCCTGGCAACTGGGGCAGGTCTCGGCGCGCAGCACGGCCTTTTCCGCCGGCTGCCCGTCATGCTCCAGGGACAGGTAGGTCAGGTGCTTGCTTTCCTCGCAGTGGCTGCACTTGATTCGCACGTAGTGCCATTCGCAGGCGCACAGCGAGCAGCTCAGGTAGCGCAGACCGGTTTCCTTGCCGCCCTGGCGGATCATCCCGGCCATCGGCGGCGAGCCGCAGGCGGGGCACAAGGTCCGGCTCTCGGTCTCGACCACCGCGCCCTCCTCCAGTCCCAGCAGCCAATGGCTCCAGGCTACTTGCAGGGCGGCGCCGAGGAACGGCACCAGGGCCGCCGGCAGGAGGTCGAACTGACCGCTGAGCAAGGCGATGGCCCAGGCCTTGCGCTGGCCTTCGTCGGCTTCGCGCAATTGTTCGAGTGCCGCGCCGACGGCGGCGTTGGCCGGTGCCGGGTAGCCCGCGAGCAGGGCATCCAGCCAGGGCAGCCAGGCGCCTTCGCGCACCAGCAGGTCGTAGGCCAGCGGCGGCATGCCGTGCTCGCGGCTCTTGCGCAGGCGCTCGGGGTCGAGCGGGGCCAGCGCCGGCGGGTTGTCCAGCAGCGCCTGCTGGAGCCGGCAGAGACCGGCGACCAGGCGCAGGTAGTCGCCCATCGGGTGCCCCTCGGCCAGTTGCAGCAGGCGCTCGCCGCGGAGGGCGAACAGGTCGCGCGACGGCTGGTGCAGGTGCGGGGGAATGTTGGCGGCGGCTTCGATCTGCCCCGGCTGAAGAATGGTGCGTGACACGGGAACTCCTCGGGTCTGCGCCGGCGGGCCGGTGGGCCGCGCCGCAACGATCGGGCGCCCGGAGGGGCGCGGAATGAATGCAAAGGCCCCATCGCTGGGGCCTCCGGTCGGGCGATGGCGACACTATACGAGTCAGTGCTCCTCGCCCTTGCCGACTTCCTTCAGCCAGCCGTTATGGTGCTTGCGCGCCCAGGCGCGGCTGACCTTGCCGTAGAGCATCGCGCCCATCGAGCCCTTGACCCAGATGCCGGCGTAGATGTGCACGATGATGCTGGCGATCAGGACGAAGGCGGCGAAAGCGTGCAGGAGCGCCGACAGGCGGATCGCCTCGATGCCGAACCAGGCACTGAAGTACTGGCGCCAGATCACGATGCCGGTGACCAGCAGGGTCAGCATGCTCAGCAGCAGCACCCAGAACAGCAGCTTCTGCCCGGCGTTGTAGCGGCCGACTTCCGGGAGGTTCTCCTCGCGGTTGCTGACCACGTCGCGCCACTGCTTGAGCCACTGGATATCGCTCTTCTGCACCCGGTTGTGGTGAGCGAAGCGCACCACCAGGCCGAGGAAGAAGACGAACATCGCCAGCCCCAGGAAGGGGTGCAGGATACGCGTCCAGGGACCGCCGCCGAACAGGTTGGTCAGCCAGAACAGCGCCGGGTGGAACAGCGCCAGCCCGGACAGCCCGGCCATGAAGAACAGGATCGCCACGGCCCAGTGGTTGCTGCGCTCGTTGGCGTTGTAGCGCTGGATTTCATTTTTCATTTCCGACTCCTCGAGAGCGCCGCCGCTGCCGCCGGGTCGCGGAGGACCGGCGGCAACGCCCGCGCGCAGGCTCAACGACGCTCGTGCGGGTCAAAGGTGTGTACCGACGGATCGACCTGGTGCACCGGTGCCTCGGCTTGCCCGTGGTCTTCCTCGTCGTCCGCGCGGTTGGGACCGACGCGCACGTAGTGGAAGAACCCGGCGAGCACCGTGGCGCCCATGGCCAGCAGCGCCAGCGGCTTGGTCACGCCCTTCCACAGGCTGACCAGCGGGCTGACGCTCGGCTGTTCGGCCAGGCCGGCATAGAGCGACGGCTTGTCGGCGTGGTGCAGCACGTACATCACGTGGGTGCCGCCCACCCCTTCGGGGTCGTACAGGCCGGCGTTCTCGTAACCGCGGCTCTTCAGGTCGACGATGCGTTCGGCGGCGTGTTCCTTCATGTCCTCCTTGCTGCCGAAGACGATGGCGCCGGTCGGGCAGGTCTTCACGCAGGCCGGCTCCATGCCCACCGAGACGCGGTCGGAACACAGGCTGCACTTGTAGGCCTTGTGGTCCTTCTGCGAGATCCGTGGGATGTCGAACGGGCAACCGGTGATGCAATAGCCACAACCGATGCACTTGTCCTGGTTGAAGTCGACGATGCCGTTGGCGTATTTCACGATCGCCCCCGGGCTCGGGCAGGCCTTCAGGCAGCCCGGCTCGGCGCAGTGCATGCAGCCGTCCTTGCGGATCAGCCACTCGAGGTTGCCGGCCTCGTTCTCGTACTCGGTGAAACGCATCACCGTCCACGAGTCGGCCGTCAGGTCCATGGGGTTGTCGTAGGTGCCGTGGTTGTGGCCGACCTCGTCGCGCAGCTCGTTCCATTCCGAGCAGGCGACCTGGCAGGCCTTGCAACCGATGCACTTGGACACGTCGATCAGTTTCGCCACTTCCTCCTGGTTCCGCACCGAGGGCATCGGCGTGGTGGTCGCGGAGCGGGCGTGGATGTCCTGACTACTCATGTTTCACCTCACGCCTTTTCCACGTTGACCAGGAACGACTTGAACTCCGGCGTCTGGGTATTCCCGTCGCCCACGAAGGGGGTCAGGGTGTTGGCCAGGAAGCCGTTGCGCGCCATGCCGGCGAAGCCCCAGTGGATCGGGATGCCGACGTGGTGCACGGTCTTGCCATCCACCTGCAGCGGGCGGATGCGCTTGGTCACCACCGCCACCGCCTTGATGTAGCCGCGGTTGGAGGAGACCTTGACCTTGTCGCCGGCATTGATGCCCAGCTCCTTGGCCAGCGCCTCGCCGATCTCGACGAACTGCTCGGGCTGGGTGATCGCATTCAGCCGGCAGTGCTTGGTCCAGTAGTGGAAGTGCTCGGTGAGCCGGTAGGTGGTCGCCGCGTAGGGGAACTCGTCGGCCGTGCCGAACAGTTCCATGTCGTTCTTGAACACCCGTGCCGCCGGGTTGCTGATCGCCTTGCGGTTGTCGCGGTGCAAGGGGTTCACCCCGATCGGCGTTTCGAACGGCTCGTAGTGCTCGGGGAACGGGCCTTCGGCCATCTTGTCGACGGCGAACAGGCGGGCCACCCCTTCGGGGTTCATGATGAACGGGTTCATCCCGGCTTCCGGCGGTACGTCGGCCTTGTAGTCGGGCACGTCGGTGCCGCCCCAGGACTTGCCGTTCCACCACACCAGGCGCTTTTTCTCCGGGTCCCACGGCTTGCCGCTGACGTCGGCCGAGGCGCGGTTGTAGAGAATCCGCCGGTTCGCCGGCCAGGCCCAGGCCCAGCCGAGGGTCTGGCCCATGCCGTAGGGGTCGCTGTTGTCGCGGCGGCCCATCTGGTTGCCCTGCTGGGTCCAGGAGCCGGCGAAGATCCAGCAGCCGCTCGCCGTGCTGCCGTCGTCGCGCAGCAGGGCGAAGCCCGGCAACTGCTCGCCGGCCTTGGCCAGGATCATGCCGTTGGCCGGGTCGACCAGGTCGCTCAGGGCCTTGCCGTTGAACTCCCGGGCCAGTTCGTCCGGGCCCGGTTCGTCGGGCTTGAGGTAGGACCAGTCGAGGCCGAGGATCGGGTCGGGGAAGGCCCCGCCGTCCTTGCGGTACATCTCGCGCAGGCGGTGGAACAGCCCGGCCATGATGGCGATGTCCGGACGCGCCTGGCCCGGCGGCTCGGCGCCCTTCCAGTGCCACTGCAACCAGCGGCCGCTGTTGACGATCGAGCCGTCTTCCTCGGCGAAGCAGGAGGTGGGCAGGCGGAACACCGTGGTCTTGATGCTGGCGGTGTCGACGTCGTTGTACTCGCCGACGTTGCGCCAGAACTCCGAGGTCTCGGTCACCAGCGGGTCCATCACCACCATCCACTTCAGGCGCGCCAGCGCGGCGCCGACCTTGGCCTTGTTGGGGAACGAGGCGATGGGGTTGAAGCCCTGGCAGAAGTAACCGTTGACCTTGCCCTGGTACATCATGTCGAAGTAGCGCAGCACGTCGTAGCCGGCGCCCGGCATGTCGAGCTTGGGCAGCCAGTCGTAGCACCAGTTGTTTTCCTTGGTCGCCGACTTGCCGAACCAGGCCTTCATCAGGCTGACGTGGAACTTGCCGTAGTTCTGCCAGTAGGACAGCTGTCCCGGGCGCAGCGGCTTGGCCGTGCGCTTGGCGATGTAGGCGTCGTAGTCCTGCTCGGCGTCCATCGCCAGGGTCAGGTAGCCCGGCAGCGAGTTGGACAGCAGGCCGAGGTCGGTCAGGCCCTGGATGTTGGAGTGGCCGCGCAGGGCGTTCATGCCGCCGCCGGGCATGCCGATGTTGCCCAGCAGCAGCTGGACCATCGCGCCGGTGCGGATCATCTGCGCGCCTACCGAGTGCTGGGTCCAGCCCAGGGCGTACATGATGGTCATGACCTTGCCCGGCTTGGAGGTCTCGGCGATTTCCGCCCAGACCTTGAGCATCATGTCCTTCGGCGTACCGCAGATGTTGCTCACCACGTCCGGGGTGTAGCGGCTGTAGTGCTGCTTGAGCAGGTTGAACACGCAGCGCGGGTGGGTCAGGGTCGGGTCGACCTTGGCATAGCCGTCCTCACCGATCTCGTAGCCCCAGGAGGACTTGTCCGGGTAGGTCCGCTTCTCGGCGTCGTAGCCGTTGAACAGGCCGTCCTCGAAGCTGAAGCCTTCCTTCACGATGAACGAGACATCGGTGTAGTTGCGCACGTATTCGTGCTGGATCTTGTCGTTTTCCAGCAGGTAGTTGATCAGGCCGCCGAGGAAGGCGATGTCGGTGCCGGTCCGGATCGGCGCGTAGTAGTCGGCGACCGAGGCGGAACGGGTGAAACGCGGATCGACCACCAGCAGCCGCGCCTTGTTGTGCGCCTTGGCTTCGGTGACCCATTTGAATCCGCACGGGTGGGCTTCGGCGGCGTTGCCGCCCATGATCAGCACCAGATCGGCATTCTTGATGTCGGTCCAGTGGTTGGTCATGGCTCCACGGCCAAACGTCGGGGCAAGACTTGCCACCGTCGGGCCGTGTCAGACACGCGCCTGGTTGTCGAATCCCAGGATGCCGAGGGAGCGCATCACCTTGTGGGTGATGTAGCCGGCCTCGTTGGACGAGGCGGACGCGGCGAGGAAGCCGGTGGTCAACCAGCGGTTGACGGTCTGGCCCTGCTCGTTCTTCTCGACGAAGTTGGCGTCGCGGTCTTCCTTCATCAGCTTGGCGATGCGCTCGAGGGCTTCGTCCCACTCGATGCGCTTCCACTCGCTGGAGCCGGCCTCGCGCACTTCCGGATACTTCAGGCGGTTCGGGCTGTGGATGTAGTCCAGCAGGCCGGCGCCTTTCGGGCAGAGGGTGCCGCGGTTGACCGGATGGTCGGCGTCGCCCTCGATATGGATGATGTTCTGCGCGACGTTCTTGGCGCCGTCGCCCTGGCTGTACATGATCAGGCCGCAACCGACCGAACAGTAGGTACAGGTGTTGCGGGTCTCGACCGTGTGCGCCAGCTTGAAGTGGCGGACCTGGTCGGCGAAGGCCTCCGTGGGGGCCATCCCGAGCGCCGCAAGGCTCGATCCTCCAAGGCCTATACCGCAGACCTTGAAGAATTGCCGACGGTTCATATCCATCGTGCATCTCCTGCATCAGGCAAAGGACACCCGGGACATGGCCGGATGTCTCTGGTTAAAAGATAGCCAGCCTGGCGAGGTACGCCAGCCGGGCATGGCTACGGGGCAGCGAACCCTACACGAACGCTGGGTTTTTCTGCCTTGACCGGAGTCATTACACGGCGGCGCAAACCTTGTCCAGCAAGGTGCGCGGAATCGGGACAGGTCCGAACGCCGCGAGGCGCGCGAACAGGAGGTGATATCCAGGTGCCATTAGACCAAAGACTAATGCCGGGTCGCCTAGGGCTGCGGCGACCCGGCGAGCGGATCAGAGTCCGACGTTCCTGAGGCGATTGGCATGCTGCCGATAGACCTGGGTCGGGTCGCTCTCGAACAGGCTGACCAGGCCGAGCAACTGGTTGACTTCGTCCAGATGGTCCATCCGGTAGTTGTCCTTCACCACGCTGCCCAGGTGGCTGGAGCATTGGCCGACCAGACCGTCGTTGGCCTCGCCGAACAGCAGCCCGGTCACCGCCAGGCCGGCGGAGCTCGGGTCGAGCGCATTGGTCAGGGAGCCGGTGCCGCTCATCGAGTAGTAGCGCACCCCGGCTACCGTCTCCGCGCCCTGGCCACAGGCGCTGGCCGGGATCGCCTGCGGGAAGCGCTGGTTGAACCGCGCGGTGCCGGGAGTGTTGAGACTGTTCAGGGCAGCCAGCGCGTCGCCCTTGACCCACTCGCCGCCGTCGACGATGTCGACCACCGAGAACAGCGCCTCCACCGCCGAGGCGATCACCTCGGTGCCGATCGGCCCGAGGAACTCGCTGAAGCCGGTCACCGCGTCGGCTACCGGCGTGCCCTTGTGCGGCGTGCCCATGGTGGTGACCGAGGCCACCAGTTGCGGCGCCACCCCGGCGACGTAGCGCACGGTCATGCCGCCCTGGCTGTGGCCGATCAGGTTGACTTTCTCCGCGCCGGTCAGGGCCAGGACTTCCTCCACCTGCGCCAGTAGCTGTTCGCCGCGCACCTCGTTGCTGTTCACCGGCGACTGCGAGGTGGCGAAGACCTTCGCGCCGTCCTTCTCCAGGGCCGGCACGATAGCGTGCCAGTAGTCCACCGGGCCGACGCTCTTGAAGCCGAACAGACCGTGGGACAGCACGATGGGATAGCGCGTGCGGGTGTAGTCGGTCGCAGCGTGCACGGGAAGGCTGGCGGCCAGCGCTACCAGCGCCGCCGCGAGGAACGTCTTGTTCTTGTTCATCGTCGAGACTCCGTTCGGATTGGACAGGCAGTTGGCAAGGCACGTGCTGGGCGGGCCGGAACCCCAGCCTGACAGCGCCGCCAAAGGCGTCGAGCCGTGCTTAAGTTGGGCTCCCGGCGCACGCCATTACCCCGGGTAACAGCGCCGCCGTTCCCATTCCGCCCGCCGCGCCGCAAGTGCTGTCGGAGAGCTTTCGACGCCTGTCACCCGGGGCCACAGCGGTGCAGCGCAGCGAGCACCTATCCGATCAGCCAGTCCGCCGGCTTGACCGAAATGCCTGGCGGTTCCGGCAAGCGGGCCGCATTCGGCGGCGGCGCAACTTCCTATGGTGAAGCGTCCCTGGCTACCGGAACCGCGCCATGCGCAACCCCTACCCGCCGCTCGCCGCCGCTCCCTATCCGCACCTGCTGGCCCCGCTGGACCTGGGCTTCACCCGTCTGCGCAACCGCGTGGTGATGGGTTCGATGCACACCGGGCTGGAGGATCGCCTGTGGGACTTCGGCAAGCTCGCTGCCTACTACCGCGAGCGCGCCCGGGGCGGCGTCGGGCTGATCGTCACCGGCGGCTTCGCGCCCTGCCGCGAAGGTTGGCTGCTGCCCTTCGGCAGCAGCCTCACCAGCGCCCTGGAGGTGCCCGCCCATCGTCGCCTGACCCAGGCGGTGCATGCCGAGGGCGGCAAGATCCTGCTGCAGATCCTCCACGCCGGGCGCTATGGCTACCACCCGATGGCGGTGTCCGCCTCGCCGTTGAAGTCGCCGATCAGTTGGTTCACCCCGCGCGAACTCTCCGAGCGTGGCATCCGCAAGACCATCCGCGCCTTCGTCCGTTGCGCGCGGCTGGCCAAGGCCGCCGCCTACGACGGCGTGGAAGTGATGGGCAGCGAAGGCTACCTGCTCAACCAGTTCCTCTGCCCGCGCACCAACCGCCGCGACGACCAGTGGGGCGGCCCGCTGGAAAACCGCATGCGCCTGGCGCTGGAGATCGTCCGCGGCATCCGGCGGATCGTCGGCGAACGCTTCATCCTCTGCTATCGCCTGTCGCTGCTCGACCTGGTCGAGGGCGGCAATACCTGGGACGAAGTACGGCGCATCGCCCTGGCCCTGGAGGAAGCCGGCATCACCCTGCTCAACACCGGCATCGGCTGGCACGAGTCGCGCGTGCCGACCATCGTCACCTCGGTGCCGCGCGCGGCCTTCGCCGAGGTCAGCGCACGGCTGCGCCACGAACTGAAGGTGCTGGTGATCGCCAGCAACCGGATCAACACCCCGGAGGTCGCCGAATCCCTGCTCGCCGCCGGCAAGGCCGACCTGGTATCGATGGCCCGGCCGTTGCTGGCCGACCCGCAGTTCGTGGCCAAGGCCGGTGCCGGCCGGGCCGAGGAGATCAACACCTGCATCGCCTGCAACCAGGCCTGCCTCGATCATGCCTTCGCCAACCGCCGCGCCACCTGCCTGGTCAACCCGCGGGCGGCCTTCGAGACCGAGTTGCGCTACCGCAAGGCGCGCACGCAGAAGCGCATCGCGGTGATCGGCGCCGGCCCCGCCGGGCTCTCCGCCGCCTGCGTGGCCGCCGAGCGCGGGCATCGGGTCAGCCTGTTCGAGGCGAGCGGGGAAATCGGCGGGCAGTTCAACCTGGCCAAGCGGATTCCCGGCAAGGAAGAGTTCCGCGAAACCCTGCGCTACTTCCGCGTGCGCCTGGAACGCCTCGGCGTCGACCTGCGCCTCGGCCACCGGGTGCGCCAGGGCGAGCTGGACGGTCAGTTCGACGACGTGGTGGTGGCCACCGGCATCCAGCCACGCCGGCCAAGGATCGACGGCATCGGCGGACCGACCGTACTCAGCTACGTGGACGTGCTGCGCGGCGCGCCGGTGGGCGCGCGGGTCGCCATCGTCGGCGCCGGCGGCATCGGCTTCGACGTCGCCGCCTTCCTCGTCGCCGCGCCCAGCGACGGCCAGCCGCGGGCGCTCGGCGAATGGCTCGCGGAATGGGGCGTGGACCTCGACAACAGCCAGCCCGGCGGCCTCCGCGAACCCGCTCCGACGCAGCCGGCGCGCCAGGTCTGGCTGCTCCAGCGCAAGCCCGGCGCCCCCGGCGCGCAGCTCGGCAAGACCAGCGGCTGGGTGCACCGCGCGCACCTCAGGCACAACGCCGTGCGCATGCTCGGCGGGGTGGAGTACCTGAAGATCGACGAACGCGGCTTGTTGATCCGCGTCGACGGCGAGGAACGCTGGCTGGAGGTGGACAACGTGGTGATCTGCGCCGGCCAGGAGCCGCTGCGCGAGTTGCAGATCAGCCAGGCGGCGGAAAGCCTGCGCTTCCACCTGATCGGCGGGGCGCGAGTGGCGGGGGAACTGGATGCCAAGCGGGCGATTCGCGAGGGGGCCATGCTGGCGGCACGCTTGTAGGGGGACAACGCCGCTGGCGGCATGGCGGCCGTAGGGCGAACAACCGCTCGCGATTACCCGCCGGGCGGAATCCGAGGGCGAGCGATGGGGCCTCGCGTTTTCCTCCTCCGCCCCCGCCTGGTGCATACTGTGCGACTCCCCGTACCACTCCGGCCCGTCCCTCGCCATGCGCGGGGCGCGCTCGCCGTCATCGTTCCAGGAGTCTTGCATGCCCACTCCCCCCTGGTGGCTGTTCGTCCTGCCCCTGCTCGCCGGCGCCTGCCTGCCGCTGCAGGCGGGGATCAACGGCCAGTTGGCCAAGCAGGTGTCCAGCGTCCTCGCCGCGGCACTGATCTCGTTCTTCGTCGGCACCCTCGGGTTGCTCGCCCTGACCCTCTCGCAGCGCGAGTTTCCCGGCCTGGCGGCATTGCGCGGGCTGAGCTGGTGGCACTGGTGCGGCGGTTTCCTCGGCATGTTCTTCATCTTCATCGCCGCCTTCGCCGCACCGCGCATCGGCGCGCTGATGTTCATGGTGCTGGTGCTCGCCGGCCAGTTGGGCATGGCCATGAGCCTCGACCACTTCGGTTGGGCCGGCTTCCGCGAGGCACCGATCAGCGCGCTGAAGCTGGGCGGGTTGGCACTGATCGGCGCCGGCATCTGGATGATCCGCAAGGGCTGAGTGCGTCTTGCCGCGGACGCGTCGGCCGGCCTATAGTCGGCCTCGGCGTTCTCCACGCCTCCCGTCCGCGGAAAGGGCAGCGCCCAGGCGATCCACCCCACGCATCGCGCATGCGACTCCAGGCCTGCTGGCGGACAAGGCTGCAGAGGAGATCGTATGTCCTTTTCCCGCACTCTCGGCGACGGCCGGATCAATCTCGAACAGCAACGCAAGCGCGCCAAGGTGCTGTTGCGCCAGTGGCGCCGCGACCCGGCCAGCCGTACAGGGCTTCCGGGGCAGGAGCCGCGCCTGGCCGACGCCCAGTGGCAGGTGGCGCGCGAGCTGGGCTTCGCCAGTTGGCCGCGACTCAAGGCGCATGTCGACGCCATCGCCTTCGCCAGCCGCCACCCCGATCTGGTCGGCGGCGATGAGGCCGCGACCCTGCACCTGCGCTGCGGCAACGACATCGCCCACGGCCTGAAGCTCGCCGGCTTTCGCGGCGACTTCCGGATGTTCGCCGACCCGCTGACCATGGGACCGGTGCCGAACCTGCCGTTGCCCGAGTTCCTCGCCCTGCGCAGCGACTACCTGAGCCGCGCCTTCGACCTCGACCCGGCCGACGCCCAGGCCCGCCAGCGCCAGGAATACGCCGGGCTCGAGCGGCTCGGCGAATACTCGCGGGTGGCGCTCTGGTGCGAGGCGGATGCCTACGACCAGTTGTTCCTGGTCCGGGTGCTGGCAGGAATGCAGACGCCGCCGGAGCATCTGGAACTGATCGAGATCGACCGCGTGCCAGGCGTCGAGCGCTTCGTCGGCATCGGCCAACTGGCGCCTGAGCTGCTCGCCTGGCTATGGACTCGGCGTCGCCCGCTGGACGCCGAAGCCCTGGCGCTGGCCCGCGCGGCCTGGGACGCCTACCGCGATCCGGCGCCACTGCGCTGGGCGCAACTGGCCGCCGCGCCAACCCCGGAGCTACCGTTGCTGGGGCCGGCGCTGCATCGGCAACTGCATGAACTGCCGGCCCTGCGCGACGGCCTGTCGCTGAGCGAACGGCTGACCCTGGAGATCGTCCGCGACGGCGAGCGGCCGAGCGCCGGCCAGGTCTTCGCCGAGCTGACCGCACGGCGCGAGCCGCTGCCCTATCTCGGCGACCTGATGTTCCGCGTCCTGCTCCGCGCGCTGCTGGAAGAGCCCGGTGCGCTGCTGCGCAC
>NZ_SCND01000167.1:0-12525 GCF_005503585.1 Pseudomonas sp. 2VD | reverse complement strand
GAGGAGGAAGCCGAACAGCGCGGCCATCATCCCGGCGATCGGCAGGGCGGTCCAGAAGCCGAACCCGGCGTACTCGGCGAGCAGCGCGTAGGTGTAGGCACCTACCGCGTAGAAGCCGACGTAGCCGAGATCGAGCAGGCCGGCCAGGCCGACCACGATGTTCAGGCCGATGCCGAGCATCACGTAGATCAGGATCAGGGTGGCGATGTCCACCGCCCCGCGCGAGGCGAAGAACGGCCAGACGAAAGCCACCACGACCAGGGCGAGGACCGCCCAGCGCTGGGTCGATGGCAGGCTGAGGAAGTTCTTCAGGCCGCTGCCGTTGACCTTGTAGCCGACGCCGCGACCCAGCTTGAGCGGGATGCGGTCGCGGAACAGCTGCCAGACGAACATGGCCAGGGCGGCCGCGGCGATGGTCCAGAGGGTCTGCGCATCGGCGCCGAGGACCTCGAGCTTGATGCCGACGGTGCGCAGCTTCAGGCCTAGGATCGGATAGGACACCAGGATCACGAGGAGGGCGCTGAACAGCGCGCGCTTGAGGGACTGGCTCATACTTTTTCCACCTCCGGACGACCGAGGATGCCGGTAGGTCGGAACAGCAGCACCAGGATCAGCAGGCCGAAGGCCACCACGTCCTTGTACTGGTCGCCGAACACGTCGGCGCCGAAGGCTTCGGCGACGCCCAGCAGCAGGCCGCCGAGCATGGCGCCGGGGATGCTGCCGATGCCGCCGAGCACCGCGGCGGTGAACGCCTTGATCCCGGCGAGGAAGCCGATCCCGGGGTTGATCACGCCGTACTGCATGCCCAGCAGCACCGCGGCGACGGCGGCCAGGGCGGCGCCGATGACGAAGGTGAGGGCGATGATGTTGTTGCTGTTGATACCCAGCAGGTTGGTCATCTTCAGGTCCTCGGCGCAGGCGCGGCAGGCGCGGCCCAGGCGAGAGCGGGAGATGAACAGGGTGAGGCCGAACATCACCAGGAAGGTGACGACGAAGATCAGGATCTGCATATAGGAGATCACCACGCCGTTCATGCTGCTTTCGCCGAACACGAAGTTGCCGGGCAGCAGGGTCGGGATGGCCTTTTCCTTGGAGTCCTGCGAGAGCATCACGGCGTTCTGCAGGAAGATCGACATGCCGATCGCGGAGATCAGCGGGATCAGGCGGTTGCCGCCGCGCAACGGGCGGTAGGCGACCCGCTCGATGCTGTAGCCGAAGGCACTGGTGACGATGATGCTGGCGGCGAACGCGGCGAGCATCATCAGCGGAACGCTGTCCAGCCCCATCATCGCCAGCAGGGTGATGGCGATGAAGGCGATGTACGAGCCGATCATGTACACCTCGCCGTGGGCGAAGTTGATCATGCCGATGATGCCGTAGACCATGGTGTAGCCGATCGCGATCAGCGCATAGGTGCTGCCGACGGTCAGGCCGTTAACCAATTGTTGTAGGTAATGATAAATCTCGGGCATGGGACTCTCTCGCTAAACGCCCGCCGTTGTACGGCAGGTAGACGTTCGGCTCGCGGGTGTGGGGCCGGAACGCTGCTGAGACCCGTCACGATCCGGCGCGCGGCGGGCCGGCGGGAGGCAGGGGAAAGCCGCGCTCCCGTCCACCAGGAGTGAACGCTGCCGGTCTTCGCCTGCCCTTGCCGGGCCGCCGCTCGCGGAATCATGCGGGTACTAAAACAAAGCCCACGGTGGGTGACGTGGGCTCCGTACTGCAACGATGCTTACTTGACCTCGGTCCGGGTGGCGTCCTTGTGCCACTCGTAGACGGTGAAGTCGAAGTTCTTCAGGTCGCCCTTCTCGTCGAACCCGAGGTTCCCGGTGGGAGTCTCGAAGGTGTTGGCGCGCAGGGCCGCGGCGACCTTCTCCGGATCGGCCTCGCCGGCTTTCTCGATGCCCTTGGCGATCACGGTGACCGCGGAGTAGGCGGGCAGGACGAAGATGCCGCTCGGATCCTGGTTCTTCGCCTTGAAGGCGTCGATCAGGGCCTTGTTCTTCGGATCCTGCTCGAAGGCGCGCGGCAGGGTCGCCAGCATGCCTTCCGAGGCGTCGCCGGCGATCGCGGTGATTTCGCTGTTGCCGACCCCTTCCGGGCCCATGAAGCGCGCGTCCAGCCCGGCCTGCTTGGCCTGGCGTAGCAGCAGGCCCATTTCCGGGTGGTAGCCGCCGAAGTAGACGAACTGCACGCCGGCTTTCTTCAGCTTGCTGATCAGCGCGTTGAAGTCCTTGTCGCCGGCGTTCAGGCCTTCGAAGACGGCAACCTTGATGCCGGCGTCTTCCACGGTCTTCTTCACCTCGGTGGCGATGCCTTCGCCGTACTGCTGCTTGTCGTGCAGTACCGCGATGGTCTTGTCCTTGTAGCGTTCGGCGATGAACTTGCCGGCCACCGGGCCCTGCATGTTGTCCAGGCCGATGGTGCGGAAGATCAGCTTGTAGCCGCGCGAGGTGATTTCCGGGGCGGTGGCCGACGGGGTGATCATCAGCACGCCTTCGTCTTCGTAGATGTCGGTGGCGGGTTGGGTGGAGCTGGAGCAGACATGGCCGACCACGAACTTGACGCCGTCGTTGACCACCTTGTTGGCGACCGCCACGGCCTGCTTGGGATCGCAGGCGTCGTCGTAGATCACGCCTTCGAGTTGCGCGCCGTTCACGCCGCCTGCCTTGTTGATCTGTTCGATTGCCATCAGCGCACCGGCGCGCTGCATGTCGCCGTACTGGGCTACCGGACCGGTGACCGGGCCAGCCAGGGCGATCTTGATGGTGTCGGCGGCCATGGAGTAGCTGGCGAACCCGGCAATGGCCATCGCGGCGAACAGGCGGGATAGACGCTGAGTACCCTTCTTCATAGTGCTCCACTCTTCTTGTGTGTTGTCATTGTTGTAGTCTCGCGGCCGCGGGGGCCGGAGGAGACCGGGTGATCGTCATGGACGGACCCCGGGAACTGTACCGGTACAGTGTAGAGCGGCGCTTCGTCGCTTGAAAAGCACGGCACGGCGAGCTCCCGTGAGTCGTGTCGCCTGGTTGACATAAACGTATAGAAAAACGGCGCGGACCTGCCTCACCTCCCTGGGCCCGGTTTCCCTTCGGCTGTCGTGGGCTACCGGCGGGCGTTATCATGGCGCCCATGCAATCCAGGTAGATCCCATGACAGAACAAACTAGCACCCTCTATGCCAAGCTGCTCGGCGAGACCGCGGTCATTTCCTGGGCCGAGCTGCAACCGTTCTTCGCCCGTGGCGCCTTGCTCCAGGTCGATGCCGCGCTGGACCTGGTGGAAGTCGCCGAGGCCCTGGCCGGGGACGACCGCGAGAAGGTCGCCGCCTGGCTTTCCGGCGGCGGCCTGAGCAAGGTCGGGGAGGACGCGGCCAAGGACTTCCTCGAACGCGACCCGACCCTCTGGGCGGTGGTGGTGGCGCCCTGGGTGGTCATTCAGGAACGCGCGGAAAAAGCGACGTTGCACTGATCCAGGGCGGTTTTCTTTCGCTCGACCCTGGCTAGACTGATTCCGATTCCCACCAGGAGATTCGTCATGTTCGAACCAGGCCACCTCCATCTGGTCAGCCTGCCCGGCCTCGACCAGCAGGACATCAACATCCATATCCGCTACGAGGTGCGGCAGAACGCCGAATCCGGCGCCTATGTGCACTTCGACATGGACGGCGAGATCGACGGCAAGCCGTTCAGCGACTCCTTCGAGCTGCCGCGCGATACCGCCTTCAACTTCGCCAGCGATGCCACGCGGGTCGCCCAGAAGCACGGCCTGCACCCGAAGTTCGGCGCGATCACCCGGGTGCACAAGGAATACGATGCGATGTTCGAGGACATTCGCGCCAAGCTGCATGCCCATCCCGGCGAACCGGTGGATCTCGAGCGGATCATTCGCCACGAGTGAGCCGTGTCCCCGGCGGCCGGAAGCATGGGAAAGGCCCGATATCGACGATATCGGGCCTTTTTTCGTTTGCCGGAGAAGCCGTTCCAGGGGCTTGCCACCCTTGCCGGCAAGCGGAAACGGCTTGCCGCTTGCCGCTTCCGGGTTGCCCTTAAATAAACTCAAGTTATTGAATATAAAGGTTTTTAATAATTTGGCACGGGCCTTGCTGAAGTGTTGGCGACGAAAGCCACACCGGCAAACAGGTTCGCAGCCATGAGCATCAGTTTCGACAGAGCACTCGGTATCCACCAGCAGGCCCTCAGCTTCCGCGCCCAGCGCGCCGAAGTGCTGGCCAACAACCTGGCCAACGCCGATACCCCGAACTACAAGGCTCGCGACCTGGACTTCGCCGCGGTTCTCGCCGAGCAGAAGGACAAGGCCGCCAAGGGTACCTTCGCCACCCGCACCACCGACGAGCGGCATATCGCCGCCGAAGGTTTCGGCATGGGCGAGGGCAGCCTGCAGTACCGCATCCCGGTCCAGCCGTCGATCGACCAGAACACTGTCGACGCCCAGATCGAGCAGGCCAACTACGCCGAGAACGCCATGCACTTCCAGGCGTCCTTCACCTTCCTCAACAGCAAATTCAAAGGGCTGGTCAGCGCCCTGCGTGGAGAGTAACCGCCATGTCCCTCGCCAGTGTCTTCAACATTGCCGGTAGCGGCATGAGCGCCCAGAGCACCCGCCTGAACACCGTGGCCAGCAACATCGCCAACGCCGAGACGGTTTCCTCCAGCGTCGACAAGACCTACCGCGCCCGCCATCCGGTGTTCTCCACCATGTTCCAGCAGGCCCAGGGCGACAGCGGCTCGCTGTTCGCCGACCAGGACAGCTCCGGCGCCGGCGTGCAGGTGCTGGGCATCGTCGAGGACCAGAGTTCGCTGATGCCGCGCTACGAGCCGAACCATCCGGCCGCGGATGCCAACGGCTACGTGTATTACCCCAATGTGAACGTGGTCGAGGAAATGGCCGACATGATTTCCGCCAGCCGTGCCTTCCAGACCAACGCGGAAATGATGAATACCGCCAAACAGATGATGCAGAAGGTCCTGACCCTGGGTCAGTGAGCGGAGTAGAGCATGAGCATCGATAACGTCAGCGGCACCAGCAGCAACACCGGCAACGTCAACGGCAGCAAGCGCGCCGCCGGCAGCGGCGCCACCGAGACCGGGCAGAGCGTCAAGGGCAGCAGCAACCTGGGCAAGGACGAATTCCTCAAGCTGCTGGTGGCCCAGTTGAAGAACCAGGACCCGATGTCGCCGCAGCAGAACGGCGAGTTCATCGCCCAACTGGCCCAGTTCAGCACCGTGGAAGGCGTGCAGTCGCTGAACAAGAGCATGGAAAGCATTCTCTCCAACTACCAGTCGTCGCAGGCCCTGCAAGCCTCGTCGCTGGTGGGGCGCAAGGTCATCGTGGCGACCGACAAGTCGGTGGTGGACACCAAGGACACCTTCAAGGCTTCCCTCAACCTGCCGGTTTCCAGCAGCAACGTCTGGGTCAACGTCTACGACGACAAGGGCACCGTGGTCAATCGCATCAACCTCGGCCAGCAGGCTGCCGGCAGCGTCAGCTTCATGTGGGACGGCAAGGACAGCAGCGGCAACATCATGCCGCCGGGCACCTACAAGTTCGAGGCGCAGACCTCGATCGACGGCAAGACCTACGGGCTCCAGACCTACCTGCCGGCCAACGTCGACAGTGTCACCCTGGGGCAGAACGGCGGCGAGCTGATGCTCAACCTCGCAGGCCTGGGCAGCATCGCGCTGTCCAAAGTACAGATCATCGGCCAGTAAGCCGGCGTTTCCGGCAAGGAGCTATCCATGAGTTTCAACATCGGCCTGAGCGGCATCCAGGCGGCCTCCAGCGGCCTGAACGTCACCGGCAACAACATCGCCAACGCCGGCACCGTAGGCTTCAAGCAATCCCGCGCGGAGTTCGCCGACGTCTACGCCGCCTCGGTGCTGGGTTCGGGCAGCAACCCGCAGGGCAGCGGCGTGCTGCTCTCGGACGTCTCGCAGATGTTCAAGCAGGGCAACATCGACTCGACCAACAGCGTGCTGGACCTGGCCATCAACGGCAACGGCTTCTTCGTCACCAGCAACAACGGGGCGATCAGCTACACCCGCGCCGGCTACTTCAATACCGACAAGCAGGATTTCATCGTCGACAACAACGGCTACCGCCTGCAGGGCTATGCCGTCGGGCCGAACGGCCAGTTGCAGAACGGCGTGGTCACCGACCTCAAGGTCGAGCGCGCCAATCAGGCGCCGCAGGCCACCTCGAGCATCCAGCAGTCGTACAACCTCAACTCGACGCTGAAGCCGCCGACCGTGACGCCGTTCGATCCGTCCGACGCCGCTACCTACAACTCGTCCTCTTCGCTGGGCATCTATGACAGCCAGGGCAACTCCCACACCATGAGCCAGTTCTTCATCAAGAACGAGCCGGACCCGAATGCGACCCCGCCGATTCCGGAGAACAGCTGGACCATGAAAGTGCTGATCGACGGGGTCAATCCGCTCGACCCGTCGAACAAGACGCCGATGAGCTTCAACGTCACCTTCGACGCCAGCGGCCAGATGACCTCGGTACGGGCGCCGGACGGCAGCACCAGCGGGCCGGGCTTCAGCATCGACGCGACCACCAACGTGATCCAGTTCAGCCCGGCCACCGGCAATCCGCCGACTCCCGGCACCGGCTGGATTCCGGCGGCCTCGGACGGCAAGACCCCGCCGACCTACGCCTGGAATGGCGCGACCGGTGCCGCCAGCGGCATCTCCTTCGACATGCGCAAGACCACCCAGTACTCCACCGCGTTCGCCCAGAGCAACCCGATCCAGGACGGCTACACCACCGGTCAGCTGGCAGGCCTGGAAATCGACGACACCGGGGTGATCTTCGCCCGCTACACCAATGGCCAGTCCAAGGTGCAGGGCCAGGTGGTGCTGGCGAACTTCGCCAACATCCAGGGTCTGACGCCGATCGGCAAGACCTCCTGGGTGCAGTCCGCGGAGTCCGGCGAGCCGGCGGTCGGCGCGCCGCGCTCGGGCACCCTGGGGGCGTTGCAATCCGGCGCGCTGGAAGCGTCCAACGTGGACATCTCCAACGAACTGGTGAACCTCATCGTCCACCAGCGCAACTACCAGGCCAATGCCAAGACCATCCAGACCGAGGATGCGGTGACCCAGACCATCATCAACCTGCGCTGATGACGGCGTGCCGGTGCCGTCCGGGCACCGGCAAGGCCCTTGCCGCCAGCGGCAACCCCTGGCCAGGGGTTGCCCCCGAAGCCTCCGAAAGGAGGCTTTCTGTTTTATAAAATCCTTTTAAATCAATGTGTTAATTGTTTTTTCGAATTCTGGCACGACGCTTGCTGGATAACCTGCAAGAAAGCCCGGCGGATTGTGCCGGTGCCTGGAGGATTCGATGGACAAGATGCTGTACGTCTCCATGAGCGGGGCCAGCCAGAACACCCTGGCGATGCGTGCTCATGCCAACAACCTGGCGAACATCTCGACCAGCGGCTTTCGTCGCGACTTCGAGCAGGCGCGTTCGATGCAGGTGTTCGGCGACAGCTTCCCGGCGCGGGTATTCGCCATGAGCGAGCGGCCCGGTACCGATTTCAGCCATGGCAGCCTCCAGGAAACCGGCAACGAGCTGGACATCGCCATCGACGGCGACGGCTTCGTCGCGGTCCAGGCGCCGGATGGCAGCGAGGCCTACGTGCGTACCGCCGGCATGCACATCGACGCCCTCGGCATGCTGCGCACCGGCGACGGTTTGCCGGTGCTCGGCAACGGCGGACCGATCGCCGTGCCGCCGGAGGAAAAGGTAGAGATCGGCCAGGACGGCACCATCAGCATCCGCGCCCTTGGCGAGAACCCCAACGTGGTCGCCGTGGTGGACCGGATCAAGCTGGTCAACCCGAACCTGAAGCAGATGGAGAAGGGTACCGACGGCCTGCTGCACTACAAGCCGCAGCCGGGCGAGCAGGCGCCGCTGGCCGACGCCAACGTGAAGGTAGTCTCCGGTTTCCTGGAAAGCAGCAACGTGAACGCGGTGGAAGAGATGACCGCGATCCTCTCGCTGTCCCGCCAATTCGAGCTGCACGTGAAGATGATGCGCACCGCCGAGGACGATTCGGCGGCCATGGCGCGGGTTTTGCAAATCAGCTAATCACTTGAGCGTGGTGCCATAAAACCGGCACCCGAGGAGCACGACGATGTTATCGGCACTGTGGGTCAGCAAGACCGGTCTGTCCGCCCAGGACATGAACCTGACCACCATTTCCAACAACCTGGCCAACGTATCCACCACCGGCTTCAAGCGCGACCGCGCGGAGTTCCAGGACCTGCTGTACCAGATCCGGCGCCAGCCGGGTGGCCAGTCGACCCAGGACAGCGAGCTGCCTTCGGGCCTGCAACTGGGTACCGGTGTGCGCGTCGTCGGCACCCAGAAGATCTTCACCCCGGGCAGCCTGCAGACCACCGAGCAGCCGCTGGACATGGCGGTCAACGGGCGCGGCTTCTTCCAGGTCCTGCTGCCGGACGGCACCGTGTCCTACACCCGCGACGGCAGCTTCCACCTGAACTCCGACGGGCAGATCGTCACCTCCAACGGCTTCGCCCTGGAGCCGGCGATCGTGGTGCCCAACGAGACCCAGACCTTCACCGTCGGCCAGGACGGCACCGTCTCGGTGACCACCACCGGCAACGCCCAGCCGCAGGTGATCGGCAACATCCAGACCGCCGACTTCATCAACCCGGCCGGCCTGCAGGCCATCGGCAACAACCTGTTCCTGGAAACCGGCTCCAGCGGCGCGCCGCAGGTCGGTACGCCGGGTCTCAACGGCCTCGGCACGGTTGCCCAGAACACCCTGGAAAACTCCAACGTCAACGTGGTCGAGGAACTGGTGAACATGATCACCACCCAGCGCGCCTACGAGATGAACTCCAAGGTCATCTCCACCGCCGACCAGATGTTGTCCTTCGTCACCCAGAATCTTTGACGGGCCCTGACCGGGCCCTGGCTGTACGCCGCGAGGTAGCTTGATATGAACCGGCTGATGATCGTCTCCCTGCTTGGCATCGCCACCGCCCTGGGCGGTTGCGTCAATCCACCGCCGAAGCCGAACGATCCGTACTACGCGCCGGTGCTGCCGCGCACCCCGCTGCCCGCCGCGCAGAACAACGGCGCGATCTACCAGGCCGGTTTCGAGCAGAACCTCTACGACGACCGCAAGGCCTTCCGCGTGGGCGACATCATTACCATCACCCTCAACGAGAAGACCCAGGCGAGCAAGAAAGCCAACTCCGATATCCAGAAGGACAGCAAGACCAAGATGGGGCTGACCTCGCTGTTCGGCAGCGGCATGACCACCAACAACCCGATCGGCGGCGGCGACCTCAGCCTCAGCGCCGAATACGGCGGCTCGCGCGACGCCAAGGGCGACAGCCAGGCGGGGCAGAGCAACAGCCTGACCGGCTCGATCACCGTGACCGTGGCCGAGGTGCTGCCCAACGGCATCCTCTCCGTGCGCGGCGAGAAGTGGATGACCCTGAACACCGGCAACGAGCTGGTGCGCATCGCCGGCCTGGTCCGCGCCGACGATATCGCCACCGACAACACCGTGTCCTCGACCCGCGTGGCCGACGCCCGGATCACCTATTCCGGCACCGGCGCCTTCGCCGATGCCAGTCAGCCGGGCTGGCTGGACCGCTTCTTCCTCAGCCCGCTGTGGCCGTTCTGAGGACGCTCGCGATGACCAAGTTCAAGCACCTGCTGGCCCTCGCCGCGCTGCTCCTGGCCGCCGGCGCGGACCAGGCCGAGCGGTTGAAGGATATCGCCAGCATCCAGGGCGTGCGGACCAACCAGTTGATCGGCTATGGCCTGGTGGTCGGCCTGAGCGGCAGCGGCGACCAGACCACGCAGACGCCGTTCACCCTGCAGACCTTCAACAACATGCTGGCGCAGTTCGGCATCAAGGTGCCGGCCAACGTCGGCAACGTGCAGTTGAAGAACGTCGTCGCGGTATCGGTGCATGCCGACCTGCCGCCGTTCGCCAAGCCGGGCCAGCCGATCGACGTCACCGTGTCGTCCATCGGCAACGCCAAGAGCCTGCGCGGCGGCAGCCTGCTGATGACTCCGCTGAAAGGTATCGACGGCCAGGTCTACGCGGTCGCCCAGGGCAACCTGGTGGTCGGCGGCTTCGACGCCGAAGGCCGCGACGGCTCGAAGATCACCGTCAACGTACCGTCCGCCGGACGTATCCCGGCCGGCGCCACCGTCGAGCGCGCGGTGCCGAGCGGCTTCGACCAGGGCAACAGCCTGACGCTGAACCTCAACCGCCCGGACTTCACCACTGCCAAGCGCATCGTCGACCGCATCAACGAACTGCTCGGTCCGGGCGTCGCCCATGCGGTGGACGGCGGCTCGGTGCGGGTCAGCGCGCCGCTCGACCCGAACCAGCGAGTCGACTACCTGTCGATCCTGGAGAACCTCGACGTGCAGCCGGGCGAGGCGGTGGCCAAGGTCATCATCAATTCGCGCACCGGCACCATCGTCATCGGCCAGAACGTCAAGGTATCGCCGGCCGCCGTCACCCACGGCAGCCTGACCGTGAGCATCACCGAAGACCCGATCGTCAGCCAGCCCGGTGCCTTCTCCAACGGCCAGACCGCGGTGGTGCCGCGCTCGCGGGTGAACGCCGAGGAGGAGACCAAGCCGATGTTCAAGTTCGGTCCCGGCACCACCCTGGACGACATCGTCCGCGCGGTGAACCAGGTCGGCGCCGCGCCGAGCGACCTGATGGCGATCCTCGAAGCCCTGAAGCAGGCCGGCGCGTTGCAGGCCGACCTGATCGTGATCTGAGGACGACGCCATGGATTCCCGTTTGCTCAGCGGTATCGGCGCAGGCCCCGACAGCGGCTCCTATACCGATCTCAACCGCCTCAACCAGCTCAAGGTCGGCAAGGACCGCGACGGCGAGGCGAACATCCGCAAGGTCGCCCAGGAATTCGAATCGCTGTTCCTCAACGAGATGCTCAAGTCCATGCGTTCGGCCAACGAAGCGCTGGGCGACGGCAATTTCATGAGCAGCCAGACCACCAAGCAGTACCAGGACATGTACGACCAGCAACTGTCGGTGAGCCTGTCGAAGAATGCCGGCGGCATCGGCCTGGCCGACGTGCTGGTGCGCCAGTTGTCGAAGATGAAGCAAGGCTCCAGGGGCAACGGCGAGAACCCGTTCGCCCGGGTCGCCGAGAACGGCGCCGGTCGCTGGCCGAGCAACCCCAGCGCGCAGGCCGGCAAGGCCCTGCCGATGCCGGAAGCCGGCCGCGACGACTCGAAGCTGCTCAACCAGCGGCGCCTGGCGCTGCCGGGCAAGCTGGCCGAGCGCATGCTCGCCGGCATCGTTCCCTCCGCCTCGCCGGCCGCCAGCCAGATGCAGAGCCTGGGCCAGGACAGCTACCTGCCGGCGCAGAGCTACCCGGCGGCGAGCCGCCGCGGTTTCTCCACCGATGGCGTCGACAGCCAGGGCAGCCGGCGCATCGCCCAGCCGCCGCTGGCCAGGGGCAAGTCGATGTTCGCCTCCGCCGACGAATTCATCGCCACCATGCTGCCGATGGCCCAGAAGGCCGCCGAGCGGATCGGCGTCGATGCCCGCTACCTGGTGGCCCAGGCCGCGCTGGAGACCGGCTGGGGTAAATCGATCATCCGCCAGCAGGATGGCGGCAGCAGCCACAACCTGTTCGGCATCAAGACCGGCAGCCGCTGGGATGGTGCCTCGGCGCGCGCCCTCACCACCGAATACGAAGGCGGCAAGGCGGTCAAGGAGGTCGCGGCGTTCCGCTCCTACTCGTCGTTCGAGCAGAGCTTCCACGACTACGTCAGCTTCCTCCAGGGCAACGACCGCTACCAGAACGCCCTGGACAGCGCCGCCAACCCCGAGCGCTTCATGCAGGAACTGCAGCGCGCCGGCTACGCCACCGATCCGCAGTACGCCCGCAAGGTGGCGCAGATCGCCAGACAGATGCAGACCTACCAGGCCGTCGCCGCCGCCGGCACGCCGCCTCTGGGTTGAGCAAGGAGGAACTGACCCATGTCCGACCTACTCTCGATAGGCCTGTCCGGCCTCGGCACCAGCCAGACCTGGCTGACCATCACCGGGCACAACATCACCAACGTCAAGACGCCGGGCTACAGCCGCCAGGATGCCATCCAGCAGACCCAGGTCCCGCAGTTCAGCGGTGCCGGCTACATGGGCTCGGGCAGCCAGATCGTCGACGTGCGCCGCCTGGCCAGTGACTTCCTCACCGGCCAGTTGCGCAACGCCACCAGCCAGAACAGCGAGTTGAGCGCATTCCGTAGCCAGATCGAGCAGCTCGACGGCCTGTTGTCCAACACCACCACCGGCGTCAGCCCGGCCATGCAGCGCTTCTTCGCCGCACTGCAGGCCGCCGCCAACAATCCCTCCTCGACCGAAGCGCGCGAGGCAGTGCTTGCCCAGGCCGAGGGGCTGGGCAAGACCTTCAATACCCTCTACGACCAGTTGGACAAGCAGAACAGCCTGATCAACCAGCAACTG
>NZ_SCND01000166.1:0-12564 GCF_005503585.1 Pseudomonas sp. 2VD | reverse complement strand
GTCTCGACCTGGGCGGGCTGGATCCGCGCCTGGTGGATGTCGCGGTGGAAGTCGCCGCGGATGTCGACAACCCGCTATGCGGGCCGCGCGGCGCGTCGGCGGTGTTCGGTCCGCAGAAGGGCGCCAGCGCCGAACAGGTGGCGCAACTGGATGCCGCCCTGGCGCACTTCGCCAAGGTGGTCGCGGCGACCCTGGGCGAGGACTTCAGCCGGGTGCCGGGCGTCGGCGCCGCCGGCGGCCTGGGTTTCGCCGCGAGGGCATTCCTCGGTGCGCGTTTCCGCCCAGGCATCGAACTGGTGGCGGAGCTGGCCGGGCTGGCCGATGCGCTGGTCGGTGCCGACCTGGTGCTGACCGGCGAGGGCCGCCTGGATGCGCAGAGCCTGCACGGCAAGACCCCGGTGGGCGTGGCGCGGATCGCGCGCCAGGCCGGCGTTCCCGTGGTAGCCCTGGCCGGCAGCCTGGGCGACGGCTACCAGCGCCTGCACGACGCCGGCATCGATGCGGCGTTCAGCCTGGCGCCGGGACCGATCAGCCTGGAGCAGGCCTGTGCCGGAGCGGCGGCGGAACTGGAGGCGCGCGCCGAGCAGATCGCCCGGCTCTGGCGCCTGGCTCAGGCTTCGCGAGAAGGGTAGTCGGCGGCGGCGCGCTCCAGCCAGGCCGGCAGGTCGCGCCGCTTCACCTTGCTGGCCTTGGCTTCGGCCAGTCGCTGTAACAGATAGTCACGCTTTTGCGGGTCGTCGCCGGCGAATGACAGCGCCAGGTCGCGGTCCATCCAGCGGCGGATGCGCCAGTAGATCCACCAGTGGAAATACAGGCCGGCGGCGGTGGTGACGACGATGATGAAATAGTCCATGGCTGTTCCTTCTGCGGGCGCTCACCCTAGCCGATCGGTTCCGCCGATGAAAGCGGGAGGGTTCGGTCGAAACTGAACGAACCTGTACCATTGCTGAATCGATTCGATTATCTCGCGCCGGCCAGGTGACAGGAGCGGCTGCGGGAGAGTCTAATATTCGTCAGTTATCCCTTTCGGAGATGCCGTTATGCGCAAGTCTGCCTTGATCGTTGCTTCCTTCACCGCCATGGCCCTGGCTCTTGGCGGCTGCCAATCCAGCCTCACCGGCGATACCTACAGCCGTGAGGAAGCCCGTACCGTGCAGACTGTACGCATGGGCACCATCCAGGCCTTGCGCCCGGTCAAGATCGAAGGCACCAAGACCCCGATCGGTTCCATCGCCGGTGCCGGCGTCGGCGGTGTCGCCGGCAGCGCGGTGGGCGGCGGCAAGGGCAGCTACGTCGCGGCCATCATCGGCGCGGTCGCTGGCGGTCTGCTGGGCGCGGCTACCGAAGAAGGCCTGACGCGCACCCAGGGCGTCGAGATCACCGTGCGCGAAGACGACGGCAGCACCCGCGCCTACGTCCAGCAGGTCGACCAGGGCCAGATCTTCCGCGTCGGCGAGCGCGTGCGCATCCTGACCGTCAACGGCACCAGCCGCGTCGCTCACTGATTCTTCCCTCGTTGTCCCACGGCCGGCACTTCGCCGGCCGTTTTCGTTGTGTCGCCGAGCCATTGCCGGGGTTGTCTTGCTAAGCTTCAAGTCGTTGCCGTTGCAGAGTTTTTTTCGGCTTTCCGGCAGTCGGAACGCCTGAATTTTGTAATAATTCAATCCATGACGTTCGTTCGATAGATTGCGATAATCGCAGCTCCGTTGCGCCGCGCCTGCCGGTGGCGGGCGGGGCTTCGAGCTGCTGGCGATCCGGCCGCGCACCGACAACCGCGGGGAAGCACCGCCGGCCAGGCATGCCGGGGGCTCCGCCACCGAAGAGGAGTAGCCCATGATTCTGGCGCTGATCATCGCGCTGCCGTTCATGGGGGCGTTGTTGCCCCTGCTCGCCGAGCGTGGCGGCCGCACCTTGTGCGCGGCGTCCGCCGGCGTGGCGCCGCTGATCGGCCTGATCCTGTTGCTCGGGCAGCGCGGCACGGTGTTCGCCGGGCAGACCCTGACCGCCAGCTATTCCTGGCTGCCGGAAATCGGCATCAACCTCAGCCTGCGCCTGGACGGCCTCGGTTTCCTCTTCGCCCTGCTGATCCTCGGCATCGGCCTACTGGTGATCCTCTACGCCCGCTACTACCTCTCCGAACAGGAGCCGATGGGGCGTTTCTTCGCTTTCCTGCTGCTGTTCATGGGCTCCATGCTCGGCGTGGTGCTCGCGGAAAATCTCTTGCTGATGATGCTCTTCTGGGAGCTGACCAGCCTGTCCTCGTTCCTGCTCATCGGCTTCTGGGGCAGCCGTTCCGACGCCCGCAAGGGTGCGAGGATGGCCCTGACCGTTACCGGAGGGGGCGGCCTGGCGCTGCTGGCCGGGGTGCTGCTGCTCGGCCACATCGCCGGCAGCTTCGAACTCACCGAGGTCCTCGCGGCTGGCGAGCTGATCCGCGCCCACGCCCTGTATCCGCTGGTACTGATCCTGATCCTGCTCGGCGTGTTCACCAAGTCGGCGCAGTTCCCCTTCCATTTCTGGCTGCCCCACGCGATGGCGGCGCCGACCCCGGTTTCCGCGTACCTGCACTCGGCGACCATGGTCAAGGCCGGCGTGTTCCTGCTGGCCCGGCTGTATCCGGCGCTGGCCGGCACCGAGTGGTTCTTCTACCTGGTCAGCCTGAGCGGCCTGGTAACGCTGTTGCTGGGCGCCGGCATGGCACTGTTCCAGCATGACCTGAAGGGGCTGCTGGCCTACTCGACGATCAGCCACCTGGGCCTGATCACCCTGCTGTTCGGCCTCGACTCCCCGCTGTCGAACGTCGCCGCGGTGTTCCACATCATCAACCACGCGACCTTCAAGGCCTCGCTGTTCATGGCCGCCGGGATCATCGACCACGAGACCGGCAGCCGCGACATGCGCCTGATCAACGGGATGTGGAAGTACCTGCCGCATACCGCGGTGCTGGCCATCGTCGCCTCCCTGGCGATGGCCGGGGTGCCGCTGCTGAACGGCTTCCTCAGCAAGGAGATGTTCTTCGGCGAAACCCTCAGCCAGAACCTGCTGGGTAGCTTCAACTGGCTGGTGCCGGCGGTGGCGACCCTGGCCGGCGTGTTCTCGGTGGCCTATTCGCTGCGTTTCATCCACGACGTGTTCTTCAACGGCGAGCCGGCCCGGTTGCCGAAGTTCCCGCCCCACGAGCCGCCGCGTTACATGAAGGTACCGGTGGAGATCCTGGTGTTCCTCTGCCTGTTGGTCGGCATGCTGCCGGCCTACACCGTGGCGCCGCTGCTGGCCGCCGCCGCCAGTGCCAGCCTTGGCGGGCAACTGCCGGAATACAGCCTGGCGATCTGGCACGGTTTCAACCTGCCATTGCTGATGAGCGTGGTGGCGCTGGTTGGCGGTGTGCTGGTCTATGTCCTGCGCAAGCCGCTGTTCAACTGGTACGCCGGGTTGCCGGAGGTGGACGCCAAGCTGGTCTTCGAGCAGCAGGTGCAACGTGTGGTGGCCCTGGCCGCGCGCCTGACCGCCTGGCTGGAGAACGGGTCGCTGCAGCGCTACCTGGCCTGGCTGCTGGGCGCGGCGCTGGTCGTGGTGGCGGTCGAGCTGGCGCCGCTGGCGAGGCTGACCGGCTCGCGCGGGCTGACCCCGCTGGACGGTATCACCGCCCTGGGCATGCTGGTGCTGGCCTTCAGCGGCCTGGCCACGGCGCTGTTCCATCGCATGCGCCTGGTCGCGCTATTGATCCTCAGCGTCGCCGGCCTGCTGGTGGCCCTGGCCTTCGCTCGCTTCTCGGCCCCGGACCTGGCGCTGACCCAACTGTCGGTGGAAGTGGTGACCATGGTCCTGCTGATGCTGGCGCTGTATTTCCTGCCCTCGCGCACTCCGGCGGAGTCCTCCAGCCTGCGCGGCTTGCGCGACGTGGCGCTGGCCGGCGGGGTCGGCATGCTGGTGGCGCTGCTGGCCTACGCGGTGCTGACCCGGCCCTACGAGAGCATCGCCGGATTCTTCGTCGAGAACAGCGTCTCCGGGGGCGGCGGCTACAACGTGGTCAACGTCATCCTGGTGGACTTCCGTGGTTTCGATACCCTCGGCGAGATCAGCGTGCTGGCGATCGCCGGCGTCGGCATCTACGCGATGCTCGCCGGTTTCGCCCTGCACAAGCCGACCTGCGACCCGCAGGGTCGCAACTGGGCCCACGCCAAGCACCCGCTGATCCTGGAAACCCTGTCGCGGGTGCTGCTGCCGCTGGCGTTGCTGATCTCGGTGTTCATCTTCCTGCGCGGCCACAACCTGCCGGGCGGAGGTTTCATCGCCGGCCTGGTGACTGCCATCGCCCTGGTGCTGCAGTACGTCGCCAGCGGCTCGCAGTGGGTCGAGCAGCGCCTGCCGCTGAACTATGCGGCCATGGCTGGCGCCGGAGTGCTGATCGCCGGGCTCACCGGGCTCGGCAGCTGGCTGTTCGGCTATCCGTTCCTGACTTCTGCGTTCGGCCACTTCGAGTGGCCGCTGATCGGCGAGATCGAGCTGGCCACGGCGATGCTGTTCGACCTCGGCGTATACCTCACCGTGGTCGGTGCCGCGCTGCTGATCCTGTCCTACCTCGGCAAGCTCAGCCTGATGCCTGAACCCGTCGCACAAGAAGAGGCGCTCTGATGGAAGCCCTGTTCGCCATCACCCTCGGCCTGCTCACCGCCAGCGGCGTCTACCTGCTGCTGCGGGCGAGGACTTTCCCGGTGGTGCTCGGTCTCACGCTGATCTCCTACGCGGTCAACCTGTTCCTGTTCGCCATGGGCCGGCTCGGCGGCAGCGTCGCGGTGATCGGCACTCCCGGGGAGTATGGCGACCCGCTGCCGCAGGCGCTGGTGCTGACCGCCATCGTCATCGGCTTCGCCATGACCGCCTTCGTCGTGGTCCTGGCCCTGCGTGGCCTCGGCGACCTCGGCAGCGACCACGTAGATGGACGCCCGGACGAGGAGGAGCCGCGCCCATGAGCCATTGGCTGATCCTGCCGATCCTGCTCCCCCTGTTTGCCGGCAGCCTGTTGCTGTTGCCGCTGGCCGAGCGCTGGCGGCGCGGCCTGTCGTTGCTCGCGGCGCTGGCGCTGATCCCATTGAGCCTGTTGCTGATGCGCACGGCCGCCAGTGGCGACCTGAGCGTCTATGCCCTGGGCAACTGGGCGGCGCCGTTCGGCATCGTGCTCATGCTCGATCGTCTCGCCGCCCTGATGCTGCTGGCCACCGCGGTGCTCGGCAGCGCCGCGCTGATCTACGCGCTGCGTGGCGACGACCGCCTGGGCAAGCATTTCCACGCGTTGTTCCAGTTCCAGCTGCTCGGTATCAACGGCGCCTTCCTGACCGGCGACCTGTTCAACCTGTTCGTGTTCTTCGAGATACTCCTGATCGCCTCCTACGCGCTGCTCCTGCATGGCGGCGGCGCGGAGCGGGTCCGCTCGGGCCTGCACTACGTGATCCTCAACCTGGTCGGCTCGGCGTTCTTCCTGATCGCCGTGGGTACCCTGTATGGCCTCACCGGCACCCTGAACATGGCCGACATGGCGCAGAAGATCGCCATGGCCGATGCCGAGCGCGCGCCGCTGCTGGCGGCTGCCGGGCTCCTGCTGCTGGTGGTGTTCGCCCTGAAGGCGGCGCTGTTGCCGCTGTACTTCTGGCTGCCGCGCGCCTATGCCGCGGCCAGCGCGCCGGTGGCGGCGCTGTTCGCGATCATGACCAAGGTCGGCATCTACTCGATCCTGCGGGTCTACACGCTGGTCTTCGGTGAGGCCGCCGGCGAGCTGGCCAACCTGGCGCAGGCCTGGCTCTGGCCGCTGGCCCTGGCGACCCTCGGCCTGGGCGCGATCGGTGCCTTGGCGGCGCGGACCCTGCAAGGCCTGCTGGCCTACCTGGTGGTGGTCTCCGCCGGAACCCTCCTGGCTGGCGTGGCGTTGGGCAGCGAGCGGGCGCTGGCGGCGTCGCTGTACTACCTGCTGCACAGTACCTGGATCGCCGGTGGCCTGTTCCTGCTCGCCGACCTGGTCGCCCGCCAGCGCGGCGACAAGGCCGGCGACCTGGTCCAGGGCCCGGCGTTGCAGAACCCTCGGTTGCTCGGCGGGGCCTTCTTCATCGGTGCCATCGCCGTCGCCGGTCTGCCGCCATTGTCGGGGTTCTTCGGCAAGATCATGCTTTTGCAGTCGGTCGCTCCCGGCAACCAGGCGCTGGCCCTGTGGAGCGTGGTACTGGGCAGTGGCCTGGTGGCGCTGGTGGCGTTGAGCCGGGCCGGCAGCACGCTGTTCTGGCGCACCGGGCATACCGTGCTCGGTAGCGCCGAACTGGACCTCGGCCGCTTGTTCGCCTGCATCCTGTTGCTCTCCGCCGGCCCGTTGCTGGTGTTCGCTGCGAAGCCGCTGCTGGCCTACGTCCAGGCCACCGCGGCGCAGTTGCACGACCTCGACCTGTATCGCCAGATCATCACCCGCGGAGGTGCCGCATGATCAGCCGTTCGTTGCCGCGTCCGCTTCTTCGCGTATTGCCTCATCCCGTGCTTAGTGTCCTGCTGTTGCTGGTCTGGTTGCTGCTGGTGGATTCCTTCGCCATCGGCCACTGGCTGCTCGGCGCCTTCCTCGGCGTGTGCATTCCGCTGCTGACCAACCGCCTGCTGGTCGGGCGCAGCCAGGAGTGGCATCCGTTGTTGCTGCTGAAGCTGCTGGCGCTGGTGATGTGGGACATCCTCGTCGCCAACATCCAGGTCGCCCGCCTGACCCTCGGACCGATCCAGCGCTTGCGTCCGGCCTTCGTCGAGGTGCCGATCGAGCTGGAGAACGACCTCGCCATCAGCGTGCTGGTGAGCATCGTCTCGCTGACCCCGGGGTCGGTGTCGTCGGACCTCAGCGACGACCGCAAGACCCTGCTGGTGCACGGCCTCGACGTGCCGGACAAGGCGGCGCTGATCGCCGAGATCAAGCAACGCTACGAAGCGCCGCTGAAGGAGATCTTCCCATGCTCGCTTACGTGATCCCGCTGTGCCTGGCGCTGCTCGGCCTGGCCCTGTTGCTGACCCTGGCGCGCCTGGTCAAGGGGCCGTGCCTGCCGGATCGGGCGCTGGCGCTGGACACCCTCTACGTGAACGCCATCGCCCTGCTGGTGCTGTACGGCATCTGGCGCGACAGCGACCTGTTCTTCGAGGCGGCGCTGCTGATCGCGGTGCTCGGTTTCGTCGGTACGGTGGCGGTGGCCAAATACATGCTGCGCGGAGACATTATCGAATGACTGGCGAACCCCTGAGCCTGTGGGTGGAAATCCTCGTCTCGGCGTTCCTCCTGCTGGGCAGCGCCTTCGTCCTGATCGGCGCGATCGGCCTGTACCGCCTGCCGGACTTCTTCATGCGCCTGCACGGGCCGACCAAGGCCACCACCCTCGGGGTCGGCGGGGTGATCGTCGCCTCGCTGATCTATTTCTCCAACCGCCAGGCGGGCATCAGCCTGCATGAGCTGCTGATCAGCCTGTTCCTCTTCATCAGCGCTCCAGTCAGCGCCTACATGCTGGCCAAGGCCGCGGTGCTGCAGCAGTTGCCGCTGGAGAAGAAGACTCGCGGCAAGCCCTGGGAGCAGTGAGGCACGGCGCAACAGTTTTGCCCGCTTTCTGTGCCTGTCGGCGCGGCTAGTCGGCTGCCTATACTGGGAGTCCTTTTTCCGGCGCCGCGACGGCGCCCGTGGTGGAGATTCCCTTGACTCGGACGCGCTGGTTCGCCCTGGCCTGCCTGATCCTGGCGATGGCGCTGTGGGGCAGTTCGTACGTGGTGCTGAAGGTCGCTTTCCGCGAACTGCCGCCGCTCTGGGTGATCTTCGGTCGCATGGCCCTCGGCAGCCTGGTGTTCCTCGTCGCCTGGCGCTGGCGGGGACGCATCGACTACCGCCCGGGCGACTGGAAGTACCTGCTCGGCCTGGCCGTCTGCGAACCCTGCCTGTACTTCCTCTGCGAATCCTTCGCCCTGCAATACACCAGCGCGGCCCAGGCCGGGATGATCACTGCGCTGCTGCCGTTGCTGGTGGCGGTGGGGGCCTGGTTGCTGCTGCACGAACGGATCGGCCGGATGACCTGGATCGGCTTCGGCCTGGCGGTGCTCGGTTCGATCTGGCTGAGCCTCGCCGGCGAGCCCGACCTGCACGCGCCGCAGCCGCTGCTGGGCAACTTCTTCGAACTTCTCGCGATGCTCTGCGCCACCGGCTATACCCTGTTGCTGAAGCACCTGTCGGCGCGCTACTCGGCATTCGCCCTGACCGCCATGCAGGCCTTCGTCGGCACGCTGTTCTTCCTGCCGCTGGCGCTGGCCAGCGCCGACCTGCCGAGCCAGCCCAGCGCGCTGGGGATCCAGGCGGTGGTGTATCTCGGCGTGGTGGTCACGGTGGGCGCCTACGGCCTGTACAACTTCGGCGTCGGTCGACTGCCGGCCAGCCAGGCCTCGGGCTTCATCAACCTGATCCCGGTCTTCACCCTGGTATTCGCCGCGCTGTTCCTCGGCGAAACCCTCAACGGCCCGCAGATGCTCGCTGCCGGCCTGGTCTTCATCGGCGTCGCCATCAGCCAGTGGCGCAGCGCTCCGCCGCCGCCTCCGGCCGGCGTCCTGAACTGAAGGAGTTTCCATGACCGTCGACCACCGCCAATGGGCCCGCGAGGCGATCCGCATCATCGAAGCGGATTTCCAGCGCAGCGCCGATACCCATTTGATCCCCCTGGAGACTCCCGGCCTGCCTGGCGTCGAACTGTACTTCAAGGACGAGTCCAGCCACCCCACCGGCAGCCTCAAGCATCGCCTGGCGCGCTCGCTGTTCCTCTATGCGCTGTGCAACGGCTGGCTCAGGCCAGCCGCGCCGGTGATCGAGGCATCGAGCGGTTCCACGGCGATTTCCGAAGCCTATTTCGCACGCCTGCTGGGCCTGCCCTTCATCGCCGTGATGCCGGCCAGCACCTCGAAGGAAAAGATCGCCCAGATCGCCTTCTACGGCGGCCAGAGCCACCTGGTGGAGGACCCCACCCAGATCTACGCCGAGTCCGAACGCCTGGCGCGGGAGAGCGGTGGCCATTTCATGGACCAGTTCACCTATGCCGAGCGCGCCACCGACTGGCGGGCGAACAACAACATCGCCGAGTCGATCTTCCAGCAGATGCGCCACGAGCCGTACCCGACCCCGACCTGGCTGATCTCCAGCCCCGGTACCGGCGGCACCCTGGCGACCCTCGGCCGCTACGTGCGCTATCGCCAGCACTGCACCCGGGTGCTCTGCGCCGACGCCGAGCGTTCGGTGTTCTTCGACGCCTATGTCAGCGGCGACCGTGGCCTGACCCTGGATTGCGGTTCGCGGATCGAGGGCATCGGCCGGCCGCGGGTCGAGGCGTCCTTCCTGCCGGAAGTGATCGACGCGATGGTCAAGGTACCGGACGCCTGGTCGCTGGCGGCCATGCATTACCTGGCCCGGCGCCTGGGGCGGCGGGTCGGCGGCTCCAGCGGAACCAACCTGATCGGCGCCCTGGTGGCCGCACGGCAAATGGTCGCGGCTGGCGAGAAGGGTTCGCTGGTGGCGATTCTCTGCGATGGCGGCGAACGCTATGCGACCACCTATTATGATCCGGTCTGGCTGGCCAGACAGGGCTATGCGCTGGAACCCCTGGTCGAGGCGCTGGCTGCCTGCGTCGAGCGCGGCGTGGCGTTGCCCGACGGGCTGCTGGTGGTTGGACTTTGAAGGAGTGGATATGCACCGTTTGCGAGCTGCCGAAACCGGCGATATCGAGGCCATGACCGACCTGCTGCTGAGCCACGGGCCGAATCCCTGGAACCATCTGCCGGAGGAGGGGGTGCGTGCGCATCTGCGAGCCATCGCCGACGGCGAGGTACGGGCCGTCCTGGCCGAGCGCGACGATCGGCTGCTGGGGTTCGCCAGCTTCCGCCGCACCGAGGATTTCGCCCATTACCAGCCGCAGCGTGCCGATGCGCCGCGGGCCTACATCTGCGAGGCGGTAGTGCATCCGGCGGCGGCCGGCCAGGGGCTCGGCAGCGCGTTGCTGGAGGCGGTGCTGGCCCAACTGGCCGACGAAGGCATCGAGGACGTCTATATCGATCGTCACGAAGAGAACCTGGCGTCGGCGGGAATGATGCGCAAGGCCGGCTTCGTCGAGCTGGAAACCTACGCCGATCCGGCGCGGCGACCGAACGGCTCGGGGCGCTCGACAGTGTGCCATCGCAATCTTTCCCTCCAGCGCAGAGCCGTGCGATGAGTTTCATCCGCCTCAAGGTGCGCGCCGCCTTCATGGTCCACGGCTACGACGCGGACAACCGGGAAATCGTCGAGCAGATCGGCGAGGAACGCTTCGTCGAGAAACTGCTGCGCATCGAACGGATCCAGTCGATCAGCGAGAAATACCTGCTGGTCAGCGCCTCCCACGGGCGCGTCGCCTACTGGGAGTACGAGGGCGGCCTGACGGCGCTGCGGCGGCGCCTGGAGCAGGCCGGATTGCTCTTGTAGGGAAAGGGCCGTCGCGCGGCCCCTCGCTTCACTTGCCCAGTGCGCCCGGATAGGCGCAGCCGCGCAGCGTCTCGCCATCGATGCGCAGTTCGGCGGAGTAGCTGCTGAAGGCACCGCTCATGCTGTCGGTGCAGGACGACGGGGCGATCCACAGTTCGACCTTCTTGCCGTTCGCCTCGCTGGAATAGCTGGTGCTGCCGTTCGGCAGTTCCTCGGCGACGTAAGGCAAGGCCAGGGTCTCGTGTTCGGGGCGGTCCAGGCGCAGGCCCTGGTTGTTCACCCTGGCGCTCCAGAAGGGTTCGTTGCCGTTGGCGGCGAAGGTCAGCAGCTTGAAGTTCGGGTCGTCGCAGCCGGGGCCCTCGTTCTGCACGCGGTACAGTCGGCTGACCTCCAGCTTGCCGTCGGTACCGCGGACCTTGGCCGGTCCCATGGTGCCGCGCAGGTCGACGAACAGGCCCTGGGCGCCGTCGTCGAACAGGCTATCGGCTTCGCGGCGCAGGCCGGTATTGGCCACGTCCTCGATGCTGAACAGGCGCTTCTCGGTACAGGGGCGGAATTGCAGCGCGCCGTTGATCTTCACCAGTTCGCCCTGGAAGCGGGTGTCTACACTGGTGCTCGGCGATTCGGGCTTCCACACCTGGCAGGCGGCGAACAAGGGGAGCAGGCTGTAGACCAGCAGACGGGCAGGGCGCATAGGGAAGACTCCATCGAAAATGCGCCCACGTTACCGAGCGTCCGGGCCTAGCTCAAGTCCGGATCGGACTTCATCGCAACCAGGGAGTCGATCGATGATCCAATGCAAGCGTGTATACGAACCGGCGTCGCCCGCCGATGGCCGGCGCGTACTGGTGGACCGGCTGTGGCCGCGCGGCATCCGCAAGGAAGCCCTGGCCATGGACGACTGGCTGAAGGAGGTCGCGCCCTCCAACGAGGTGCGCAAGCAGTTCTGCCACGATCCGGCACTCTTCGACAGCTTCCGTGAACACTACCGCGCCGAGTTGCAGGCGCACCCGGAACATTGGTGGGGCCTGCTCGACTGCGCTCGCGAGGGCACCCTGACGCTGCTCTACGGCGCCCACGACCAGCAGCACAACAATGCCGTGGTGCTGGCCGAGTTCCTCGAGGAAGAGCTGGACCGCCAGAAGCCGGGCAGTTCGCCGACCTGCTACGCCGACCGCCTCTCCTGAGAAATATCGCTTACCAGATGCGGTACACCTGGCCGGTCTGCGCGCCTTCCACGCTGCGTGCGTAGCCCAGCGCGGCGTCCGCCGTCGGAACCGGCTTGAAGCCACGGAAGTAGGGCGCGTAGCCGGGCAGCGCCTCGCTGACCACGGTCGGGCTGACGGCGTTGATGCGCAGGCAGCGCGGCAACTCCAGGGCTGCGACGCGGACGAAGCCCTCGACGGCGCAGTTGACCATGCTCGCCGAACTGCCGAAGCGGATCGGCTGCTCGGCGAGCACGCCGCTGGTGAGGGTGAAGGAGCCCCCGTCGTTGGCGTACTCGCGGCCGAGCAGTACCAGGTTGACCTGGCCCATCAGCTTGTCGCGCAGGCCGAGCTGGTATTGCGCCTCGCCCATTTCCTCCAGGGCGCCGAAGTGCACCTTGCCGACCGCGGCGACCAGCGCGTCGAAGCGACCGGTCTTCTCGAACAGGGCGCGAATGGAGTCCGCGTCGCTGATGTCGACCTGGAAATCGCCGCTGCTGTGGCCTACCCGGACGATCTCGTGGCGCTCGCCGAGTTCTTTGTCGATGCCCTTGCCAAGGGTGCCGCTGGCGCCGATCAGGATGATTTTCATACAGGCCTCTCGTTGCGTGAAGGTGAGTGGTTTCCAGTGTAGAGTCGCCTTTGCTGTGGATAATCCTGTCAATCGACAACCTGCCGTTTTCATAGGGAAACAATCGTGAAGGACCTGGACGATCTCGCCGCCTTCGCCGTACTCCACGACCTGGGCAGTTTCACCCGCGCCGCCGAGCGCCTCGGTTGCAGCAAGGGCCAACTGTCGAAGCGCATTGGCCTTCCACACCTGGCAGACGGCGAACAAGGGGAGCAGGATGTAGACCATCAGAC